>DQVD01000193.1 GCA_015661935.1 Desulfocapsa sulfexigens
AGCTATAGTACCAGACTACTGCAAGTAAAGCTCAATCGTATTGAACAATTATACACAATTTAGCAGAAACTAAAAAAGAATAAAGAAAATTCTTGAAAGAAAGCAATTATTCTTATTTGAAATAACTATAAAAGCCCTGTGAAAGACTCACAGGGCTTTTTATAGTGACAGGTATTTTATATAAAGAAGATTGTTACATAATCGTCTGGACAACCGTTGCTGCATAGTCAATAAATCGTTGTGGTGCTACACCCATGATGACAATAACAGCCAGAAGAAAAACGGATGTTGCATTGGTAAGCCTTGAAGAGTTTACAATAGCACGTTCTTCAGGATCGTTGGCATAGGCTACACGAATCACTGACAAGTAGTAGTAAATGGCAATTGCAGTATTAACAGCAGCCAGGATAACGACCAGGAGGTACCCTTCTTTTAATGCTCCTGCCAGTAACATGAACTTACCCATAAATCCAACAAATGGAGGGATTCCCGCAAGGGCAAAGAGTCCAACAGCGAGGGTGAAGGCCATGACAGGTGAACGTTTATGAAGCCCTGAGAGGTCTTCAATCATCACATTCTCACCCTTCCCGGAAACAGTACAGATAACGAGAAAGCATGCAAGATTCATAAGGACGTAACCAATTATGTAATAAATGGCATTGGCATATCCTGTGATCTGGAAAGTAAGAATACCAAGAAGAACAAAACCGGCATGCGCAATACCTGAGAACCCAAGCATACGTTTGACATCCTTCTGGACAAGTGCTGAAAGATTTCCGTAGAACATGGACGCAATGGCGCAAACAATCAGTATATTCACTATTGCCTGACCATCTCCACTGAGTAGGCTTATAAGACGTATGAGCATGGCAACTGCAGCCAGTTTTGGAACTGATGCAATAAATGCCGTGGTTTCATTTGATGCGCCTTCATATACATCCGGTACCCAGAAGTGGAATGGGAAGAGTGCCAGCTTATAAAAGAATCCGGCAAGCACCATCATCATTGAGATCACTGCTGCGGGATTACTCCACATGGTGGAGAGTTTGGTGATTACGACTGAAAGCTCTGTAGAGCCGGTCAGTCCATACATATAACTCATGCCAAAGAGCATAAAGCCTGTGGCTGTAACACCAAAGAGCAGGTATTTAATTCCAGCTTCCATCTGGAATCTGAATTTTCCTTCATCATCACGCATGGGAACCATGATGTACACTGCAAATGATGAGAGTTCCAGAGATACAAAGATGGCAAGCAACTCAACACTTGATACTAGCATCATGAGTCCTAAAGCACTCATAAACATGAAGAGATAGTATTCAGGATGAACTTTTACAGGAATTCCTCTAAGTTTGTTGCCAAACAGAAGAACAATTAGCATGGCCCCGGCTATCAGTGTTTTAAAAACCTGTGAAAACAGATCAACCTGATACGTGTTGAAAAAGAGTTTTCCGGTTTGGCAGTAGCTGAGAAGAGTGGCCCCAAAGATGGCGGCACCGAGTCCGATGGCGATATTTCTTGTAGTGTCACCATTGGTTTTAGCAAGGCTTACTATAAAGATGATAAGACCTGCACCCAACAGTGTTAACTCAGGGAGAAATTGCATTTTTATACCTTTTGCGAAACGTTAATTAAGATTGAACACTGTTACTGTATAATCAAGTCAGTTACTGCAGCTGCCTGGCTGTGAAAACCGTGGTAGTTGTTCAGCAGATTTTCAACACTTACATGAATAATATCGATAAATGGTTGTGCACCAAGCCCAATCCAGAAGACAAAGAAAAGAAAGGGTGCAAGAGTTACGATCTCGCGAATATTAAGATCGTTAATCCATGACTGATCAGGATTGTCGGTTCCACCCCATACGATTTTTTGAAGCATACGAAGCATATAGGCTGCAGCAAGAACGGCACCGGGAATGGCAGCGAGAGCCTGCCAGATTGAATGTTCAAAAGTACCGACAAGAATCAGAAACTCTCCAACAAAACCGTTTGTTGCCGGAAAACCAAAGGATGCTAAAGAGAAGAACGTAAGAAATGTTACATAAATCGGCATATGCTTGCCAACACCTGTTGCATCACGGAGCTCTCGTGAATGGGTGCGCTCGTAAATCATACCTATACAGAGGAACAGGGCACCAGTCGTGATACCATGGTTAAGCATTTGCAGAATAGCACCTTCGACACCAGCAGTATTCAGAACAAAGATACCAAGTGTTACAAATCCCATATGACCAACTGAAGAGTAGGCAATTAGCTTTTTCATGTCACTTTGGGCAAGGGCTGTAAAACCGCCATATATGATACCGGCGATCGACAGCCATAATATAGGTTCGGCCAGCATCATCGTAGCTTCAGGTGTAATGGGGATTGCAAACCGTAAGAAGCCATATGTTCCCATTTTTAAGAGTACAGATGCAAGTATTACAGAACCGGCAGTCGGTGCCTCAACATGTGCAGCTGGAAGCCAGGTATGGAAAGGAAACATGGGAACTTTAATGGCAAATGCCAGAAAGAATGCCAAGAGCAGCCATATTTGCGCAGTACTTGAGTAATTCTGCCACATCATATCGGGGATAAAGAAACTGTATCCGTTATTGATATAAAGCCAGATAATGGCAACAAGCAGCATGACAGAACCGGCAAGGGTATAGAGGAAGAACTTAACGGATGCATAGATTTTTCTTGGTCCACCCCAGACGGCAATGAGCATATACATAGGGATAAGCATTGCTTCCCAGAGGATATAGAACAGAACAAAATCAAGTGCCATAAACACTCCGAGCATGGCACATTCCATAATTAGCAGACAGACCATGAATGCCTGGATTCTGGTCTTGATATAACTCCAGGAAGCAAGTACGCAAAGCGGCATGATAAAAGTGGTAAGCATGACGAGTAGGATAGATATACCATCAATACCGACTATATACTGAATGTTGAGAGATTGTATCCAGTCGACCTGTTCAACAAATTGAAACTTGCTGGAGGTCATATCAAAGGCTTTAACCAAGGGAATGGAAAGGATTGCAATGAGCGTGGTAATACCTAAGGCCCAGTAGCGCGCGAAAGATTCATTCCTAACAAAGAGCAACACTATTGCTCCTGCAAGGGGCAGGAAGATAAGCGTACTCAGAATGTGTGGATAATCTGGATTGATTAGTAGTTGATCCATTTCCAGTGGTCCTCGATATCAGTTTATTTTTGTGATGCTTTTTATCTTAAAACGTTGCTCTATGATATGGGTAAGAGCAATACTTTAGTGTCTTACAGAACAATTTCCTGTTTTTTCAAAGAAAATTTCTGATAAGGCACTTATCCAGTGAACTGCCTTTCTTCCTGAACAGGGTTAGGAACGGGGACGAAATAACTTCCCAATCTATGCAATCTCAGCGCCTACATGAGGAAGTCATTTCGTCCCAGACCCTTATTAATCTGTAACCGTTTACCAAGCATCAAAATTTGCAGTAAACCTGGTACTGTAGGTGCTACTGAACAATTACTAAGGATTAATCTTTACTTTCAGGGAACAGAACATTGACTTTGCTTCAGTGTTTGGTG
>DQVD01000402.1 GCA_015661935.1 Desulfocapsa sulfexigens
AACAGCGGTGATTTCTCACCCTTTGTCACTTGTATGTATGCATCATTTGCCAGACGTTCAAGTTCCTGCACCGCCTGCATGGTTGCCTCTTCTTCAACTTTCCAGCCGCTTGATGCAACAACATTGTAGTTGCCACTACTGTCTGTGGCGTACATCGCTTTTTTATTATTGGCATAGGTTACGATGTCGTCCTGCGGGACTTTGTGCTGTTCCATATGCTACACCACCGTGAAATGCATAAAAGCAGTTGAGAACCTACCGCTCTCAGGGACATAGCAGAGTAAGCGTTCGCCTTTTTTGAGGCGGCCTGAAGAAAAAAGTTCTTCCAGGATAATATAGATGGATGCTGAGCCGGTATTGCCTTTTGTACTCAGGTTGCTGAACCATTTCTCCTGAGGAATATCGCAATTTGCAAGTTGAATACCCGTGTATACTTTGTCACGGAAAAAGCCTGATGAATAATGGGGGAGGAACCAGTCAATCTGATTAGGATCAACCTGTCCCTGCTCAACAAGTTCACGAAGAGGTCTGGTTATGGTGTATTCAATGATTTTATCGTTGAGCAGTTTCACATCCTGTTTGATGGAAAAGATGGAGTGTTCCAGCCATTCCTGAGGCAGATATTCACGCCAGCCACGTAGATATCCATCTTCAAGTTTTTCAGCACCCGCATACATACAGGTTTCGAGTTCTCCTGCATAGGATTTCTGGTGGATCCAGTCTATGCGCAGGGATATCCTGTCGGGATCATCATTGGGTTTGTTGCTCATCCAGACGGCTCCTGCACCATCGCTCAACATCCAGCGCAGAAAGTCTTTTTCAAAGGCAAGTTCAGGTTTTTTTTCAAGTTCTTTGGCTTGTATCGCTATCTCTTCGGTGAAAAGATGACCGCGCAGGAGGGAGGAGACATTTTCTGATCCCGTGGCTACTCCATTACTATTGAGCTCTGAAAGGATTGCCATATACACATACTTGAGCGACATTGTGCCAGCTAAACAGACTCCGGCAGTTGCCACTGTTTCACATGGTGGAATACCAAGTTCACCATGCACCATAAGTGCGTGGTTAGGCATGACCTGGTCAGGGAGCGTTGTACCGCAGGCAAGGAGTTCGATGGTGTTAAGGTCAGTTTGCGCACCAAGTTTGCGTATGGCTTCTGCTGTAAGCTGGGCATTGTTGTGACTGGCAAGACCGCTTTTGCGATCAATGGCATAATGACGTGATTTGATTTTATTGCTGCGAAGGATCAGTTTACGCACCCTGGAAGGCTTGGTGGCAGCGGGCATGAGCAGTGATTCCATGGCGTCGTTTGACACCGGATCACCCGGTAAAAATGCACTGATATTATTGATGAAAACCTGTTGTGACATCTGTATCGAATATAAAAAGAATCTGTTTATTTTCCAGAAGGCTGTTCGTAGTAATCAATTGCTTTAGCAAGTGACTTTTTCCTGAATGGAGAGAGAAGCCAACGGATGAGCATATTCAACGGTACAACAGTGAGTATCAGTGTCAATAGAAAGATTGCATAGAGAGTAATTACTACATTTCGCCCCTTTGAGTCAGGCGCACCCGCTTTTTTGATCAGTTTTGACCATATAAGAAAGCTGCGATGGGCAATATGCTCTGTGGCAATGAGTTTTCCGTTCACAGTGACTGCTCCCATGTTGCTAAGCAGTGGGAGTGTACCCCGTTCTTCATCATGCTGCAATGCTTTACAGAGGCGATCACCAAAACGGGAAGTGGATTCAATTTCTTGTTCGTACACTCCGGCAGGCGGAAAGAACCAGAAAGCATCTTTTTTCCCGGTGAGCATCCAGCGCGGGGTGGTGACAAAGGTGTAAAGTGACTTCCCCTGGTCAGTCAGAACCACATTATCTATCAGCCTGGCCCCAAGATCTTCAAGTAATCCTTTCATCTTTTCCTGGGCTATTAACCACATATCACGACAGGCAATTACGGTTATCACGGGTTTATTTTCAAAGAGTTTTTTGGCCAGCTCACTCTTTAAAAAACCGGTAACTGGTATGGAAGGGGAGAGGAACCAGGAAGTGTATCCCAGGATGATTAAATCATAATCCTTCTTCAGTTTCAGCTGTTTTACCGGGCAGCCATCAAGATAAACTGCTTCCGGGAATACATTGAAAAACTTATAAAATGGCCAGGGGTAGGGATAAGGAGTTTCGGGTTCGATTTTCCGGTAATCACACTGTACGGCATCGCACTGTAATAACGGTGCAACAATCTGATCCATTACAGACTGGAGTTGCCCACTTTGGGAATAATAGAGAACCAGTACGTTTTTCATCAGCTGCTTTTGCGTCCTGTTAACAGAAATACCGGAAATTCTTTGTTCTTCAGCTCTTCTTTGACAATGGTGTGGATGATTTGATTTTTGATATCTTCCATACCAAAACCTGTCAGGAAAGTTGTGAGTTCTTCAGGATCAAAGCCATGATGCCAGATGCCCTCAGCGGAAGGATCATGAAAAGAGCCATCCTCTGTTATAATATCGGCAATGGCCAGATATCCACCGGGATTGAGCAGCTCTGTAAAATGGAGAAGCAGACCTTTTGCATCTTTAATGTGATGAAGGGTCATGGAGCAGATAATAAGATCATGCTTTTGTGTGTAATTGTCAGTAGAAAAATCGCAGCAAAGTGTTTGGATATTCGTAATCCCCTGATCCTGAACCTTTTGCTGTAATACATCGAGCATACCCTGTGATGTATCAATGGCAATCAGTTCGCGCAGGGAGGGCGCAATATCCATACCAACGAGCCCGGTACCGCAGCCAAATTCCATGCCACTCATCTGCTTTGATAATGGCAGGCTTATAATCGCTGTACTTACTTTTTCGGCAAGTATAACCCGGTGTGATTTTTTGTCCCATTCAGCCGCTGCCTTATCAAAGTGTTCAGTAGTCATTTTTTCTGTCTTTTCGTTTAGTCCTTAGCCCTTAGCCTTAATTCTTCAGCCTGCAGTTCCTATAATTCACCAATTTGATCAAAAAGATCACTATCTGCTTCAATCTTCACTCTGTTTCCAATAATCATCCGATGACTGTGTTCCTGCATGTTCGCAAATGCATCTGCATAGGAGCGCATGTCTTTGACAGAGGTTGAAATGATTTCCTCAATTCGCTGCTGCTTAAATTCAGCGGTAATTCCGTTTAGGTATTCATTACGGGCAGAAGCTCCTTTGGCAGCTGAAGCCTGATGTGGAGTGAAATTACCATAAGTCCCAATGACCAGCTGTTGCAGAACTTCCTGTGGTGTATCGAGGTTTTTAACTATCTCAGACATGGCTGCATAACTGTCATATGTTTTGCGTACCTGTGGGTCGCGGTAGCTAATGACTGCAAAATTACCGCTTAAATGGCTGAACTGGATAAAGCAGCCATAGGCTCCGCCCATCTGTCGCACTGTATTCCAGAGGTAATCACGGGAGAGGTAGGTTTTTAGTACCTCAAAATGTCCGTTGTATCCTTTACCATCAGGCAGCAGATTGCCACTTTGCACTGCATAGACCACTTCTGCGGAGGTAATCAATGCTTCATGTTTTGGCAGATCCGGTAGAATCAGTTCCTGTTTTGTGAGTACGCTATCGGGGAGTGCTGAGATCAGGCCTCCACAGAGGTCTTTGAAGCTGGTGACTTCCTGCTCGTTGGCAGTAATGGAAACGATCAGGTTGTTACGATTAAAAATGGTGCTGGCCATCTCTTTAAGATCGGCAAGAAAGGACTTCTCAAGTTTTGGATAGTTTCGGGCAAGCTCTTTATTGCTGCGATAAGCGGTGACACCCGAGACCATCTCAGTACAGGCACCTGCTTTGCTCAGTTGAGCAAAGGCCAGCGATGCGGGGAGATTGTAGCCTTCACTCTGGGCACCATGTTCCGTCCATGCAAAATCACGTACAACGATTTCCTGAATGTGTACCCGATCCTCTAAGGAAAGATCCGAGAAAACATCGCTCAATAATCGCAAAGCCCGTTCCTGATATTCAGGTAAACATTTCATCTGGAACCAGAGTATGGGGCGAAAGTCACCACCACCTCCTTTTTTTACATGGCACTGGAATGTATGGGAGAACCCTCCTGTACAGATGCCGATTTCTCTGGCAAAATGCATATAATCCATTTTGGAAGTGCCGATTTCAGTGACTATGCTTCCAAAGAGATCAAGCCAGGGAAGATATTTGGACGGAAGGCAGGAGATATCAAAGCCGATATCAATATAGGAAATACGGTCGGTGTCCAGTTCACTTACAAGGAATTCGTGCCCGTCAATATCCGTGGCATGTACCTGGTGAAAGTCTACTTTTTGTTCAAGATCACCTAAATGTAACTGAGGGAGCAGGGCAAGAGTTTCAACACTGTTTGCTTGCTGCTGGTTTTCCATTAACTCCTGAGTTCTGGCAATGAGTTTTTCCCGGCCCCGGGAATCGAGACTGTTTCCATATTCTTCAAGACGCGCTGTTTCACGGGCCTGATCGCGGGCCTGTTTTTCAGGATCCGGTTTTAAGGTGACTACCACTGTGGCCGGGTTATCGAGCAGATGTTCTTTGATTAATTCTTCAAAGTAATTGTCCTTTAGTGCCTTATCGCGGATGGTCGCAAACAGTTCTTCCATCTGCAATGCATCATATGGATCTGTTCCATATTTAAAAGCTGGAAGTGCCTTGCCAATGAGATCAAGCCCGCGTTGGGCCTTGCAGGCTTCTTCTCTTACACCAAATTCATATTTGTTGAGCTCCGACAGGATAAGCTCTGCTTCTAAGCCGTCTTCTGCCATTTGGGCAAGAGTGGTCTTGTATAATTTCAGGAATTCATCACGTTTTTCAGGGTCACTGCCCACAAGATAGGTAACCATTATGGTTTTAAAGCTTGATGTGGAGAGATAAAATCCACCAAAGTCTTTGCATAATCCACTGGTGATGATGGTATTTTTCAGTGGGGATGCGTCTGAGTTGTAGAGAATGTTGGAAATGATCTGGAATGCAGCATTCTCTTCACGATTCAGCACTGTTGAAACCCTGCTTGCAACAGCAAGGAAGGTTTTTTCAGCGGTATCTTTTGAGTCCACACTGTAGCTGTCTTCAATGTAGGTGATTTTCGTTATCTCTTCTCCGGGGATTACTTCTGCACGTTCTTCCTTTTCAGGGAAGTGGGAGAGAAACTTGTCTTGAAGATAACTGAGTTCATCGTCCAGATCAGCATTTCCGTAAAGGAAAAAAGTTGCATTTGATGGGTGGTAATGGGTTTTGTGAAAATCGCAAAACTCTTCATAGGAGAGATCCGGAATGTTTTTTGGATCGCCGCCAGATTCGTGAGCGTAGGTTGATTTTGGCATCAGCCCACCAAAGATATGATGGAATATCAGACGGATGGGATCTGAAAATGCGCCTTTCATTTCATTGTAAACCACTCCCTGGTATTGCAGGGGGGCAGATTCACTTTCCTGATGATAATGCCAGCCTTCCTGTTCAAAGGTGGATCGCGCAAGAAGAGGATTCAGCACCACATCCATATACACATCCATGATATTGAAATATTCTTTTTTGTTTCTGGTGGCAAAGGGGTAGTAGGTAATATCTGATCCGGTCATGGCATTGAGGAATGTCATGAGCCCGCCTTTATTGATCTCGCCAAATACATCCTTTACGGGATATTTTTTAGATCCCATAAGCACCGAATGTTCCAGAATATGGGCAACACCTTTGGAATCCGTGGGGATGGTATTAAAAGATACCGAAAAGGTTTTATTGTTATCTTCATTCTTAATGGCCAGTAGCGGACAGCCAAGCAGATCATGTTCAAAGAGGTACACTTTCGCTTTTATTTCATCGAGCTGTTGCACTTGTTTCAGGGTAAAGCCGGAATAGGTGGAGCCGGGAGAATATGTCATGAGTATCTCGTATTAGAAAAGTTTGCTGGAATCAAGGAGGAGGGTTACCGGGCCGTCATTGACCAGTTTCACATCCATATGTGCCTGGAATCTGCCGCTGGCCACAGCTATCTGTTTTTGTTTTACCGTTGCTATAAATTGGAGGTATTGAGCTTTTGCTTTGTCAGGCGGGGCGGCACTGGAGTAGCCGGGGCGTCGTCCTTTGCGGCAATCGCCATAGAGGGTGAACTGGGAAACAACAAGCATGGCACCATGAGTATCCTTTAGGGAAAGGTTCATTTTTCCTTTCTCGTCTTCAAAGATGCGAAGGTTGATGATCTTATCCACCATCCATTGTAGTTCCTGATCTCCATCATTCTTGTGGATGCCAAGCAGTACAAGGAGACCGGCTTCAATTTTCCCTGTTGTTTCAGCGCCAACTGTGACTGAAGCACTACTGACTCGTTGAATGACTGCTCGCATTGTTATAATAAGGCTGAAGGTGTTTATGGTAAAGGCTGAAGTGCTAAGTCTGCTTTCTTTAAAACGGATG
>DQVD01000357.1 GCA_015661935.1 Desulfocapsa sulfexigens
AAGGCAGTTCACTGGATAAGTGCCTTATCAGAAAATTTCTTTGAAAAAAAACAAGAAATTGTTCTGTAAGGCACTAAAGCTGTTGCTTATGGATTCTCAGTTAGGAACATACACTAAATAAACTGAACAAATTAATGTCTTTTTTTCCGTCTTCTGCGTTGCTCACTGGTCACATAACCCGTTATGTTCCCGCCTCGCGCCTTGATTACGAAAAAAAATGTCAATTAATTTTTGTTCAGCTTATTTAGTTCCCGTTCCTTATCCAAAATCTCCATCTTCTCCTGGGCAGTTTCCCATTTTTCGTACCAGCGTTCAAGCCTGCGATTGCACTCATCATACTCGGTTGAAGTTGCCACCCAGGCTTCCTGATTCTGGTAAAGATCAGGGTCAGCCATTTTAGCCTCAAGATCCATTTTCTGAGCCTCAAGCTTTTCCACGTTTTTTTCTGCTTCTTCGGCTCGTTTCTTCCAAGGACCTACTTTTTTATTCCGCTCCTGTCGCTTTTGAGCATCCTGTTTACGCTGTTCTTTTTTGGAGAGTTGTGCCTTGGACTCATCTGGTTTCGCTACTGCCTGTACATCCTTTGAAGTTTTTTGCTTTCCAGCCAGCTTTGCCTCTTCCGCCTCAATTTTCAGCAGGTAATCACTGATATTACCCTCATAGACTGATATTTTTCCATCTTTGACCGCAACCACCTTATTCACAAAACTATCAAGAAAATAACGATTATGGGAGACCACCAGAATAAAACCATCATACTGTGACATTGCCTCCTGCAAAACTTCCTGAGAGCTGATATCCAGGTGATTTGTTGGCTCATCAAGGAGCATACAATTAGCAGGTGATGCTATCATTTTAGCAAGTGCCAGACGACTCTTTTCACCACCAGAGAGAACTGACACCTTTTTGTCCACCTCTTCACCCCGGAACAAAAAAGTACCGAGCAGTGAGCGGATTCGGGTTATAGTCATATCTTTCACGGAGAGTGAAAGAGTCTCAAGTGCGGTAAGAGAAGGAGTTAATTCCTGGGCCTGGTGCTGCCCGAAGTATGAAATCTGCACATTGTGGCCAAGCTTCACATTTCCTGAATCTGCTGAAATTGCACCTGCAATAATTTTCACAAGGGTAGATTTTCCTGCGCCATTCACGCCCACCACCGCGACCTTGTCACCGCGTTGAAACTGAAAACTTACGTTATTAAAGACCTCTTTCCCATCATAACTTTTACATAAATTTTCGACAGTGAGCACATCTCTCCCTGAATCCGGTGCAGGCGGAAAGCTAAAACGGATTTGCCTGTCCTCTTCTCCAATCTCAAGAAGTACCATCTTTTCAAGTTGTTTCACTCGACTCTGAACTTGTTTGGCTTTGGTGGATTTGGCACGAAAGCGCTGGATAAACTGCATACTCTGCTTAATCTGCGCCTGCTGATTATCATATGCGGCTTTCTCAATGGTTTTACGCTCAACTTTTTCCTTCTCGTAATAAGAGTAATTGCCCTTATAAACTGAAATCTTCCCGAGGCTCAACTCCCAGGTATTTGTTGTAACTTTATCGAGAAAGGTTCGATCATGGGAAACAATCACCATGGCACCGTTATAGGAGCGCAGGAAATCTTCTACCCAGGTAAGTGAGGTCAGATCTAAATGGTTAGTCGGCTCATCAAGCAATAGAAGTGAAGGTGCAGACAACAGCATTTTGGCAAGCATCAGCCGCATTATCCAACCACCTGAAAAGGATGATGCAGGTTTATCCATATCGTTCTGATGAAAGCCAAGCCCCAACAGGATCTTTTCAATCCGTGCCCGCATGGTATAAATACCGCTGCCTTCCAGGCGATGCTGAATTTCTCCCTGACGATCAAGCATCCTGGAAAATTCTTCCGACTGCGGATCAATATCTGCAAGCCCTTCATTTATAGCATCAACTTCCTTTTGCAGTTCGAGCAACTCAGCAAAGGCACTCTCCGCCTCCTGATACAGCGTTTTCCCGGAAACCAGAGCACTGGACTCCTGCGGGAGGTACGCCACAGTAAAGTATTTCGAACGGCTCACAACACCATCGTCACATTCATCGACACCAGCCATGATTTTGAGGAGTGTGGATTTCCCGGCACCATTAACGCCCATCAGGCCGATTCGTTTTCCATCGGTTACCTGAATAGACAAATCTTTGAAGAGATGTTTAGCTCCGTAACGGATATCCAGGTGATTAATTGATAACATAGTTCAGTGTGCCTCGTTTCAAGGTTTTATCCGTTGTGAGTTTCAATCGTAATTCAAGCCCCAATGCCCGCAAACGTTTTATATTAGCTCGTTTGAGGCCAATAAATGCTGATAAATCTCTGTTGGAAATCTGGATATCGAGCCGTTTATCAGAGGGACATCCGGCAAGCAAAGGTCGAACCCGCTTAAACCAGTGCCGTGCAACCACAAGCTCTCCAAACGATGGATGATATGGGCCGGCGATCAGCTCATCTTCCAAAGTTTCAGATGCCTGCAAACCCATTCGCATAATTTGTATTCCTGCCTGATCAAGCCGCTCCTTTGCAAGACAACAAAGTGCGATTGCCCGATTCATACTCATGGGCTGATATCTTCCCCTCTCATACTCCCGGGCCAATCCTGAGCCATTAATAACAAGCGTGGGATAGAGACGAACGAAATCCGGCTTACATTCAATGACACGATGCAGTGTTGCAAGAAATGATAAGGTACTTTCATAAGGCAGGCCCGGCATAAGCTGAACACCTGGTTTCATGCCTTTTTTCTGCAGAGTCCGTATGGCTTGCAGGGAATCTTCACTGGAATGACCGCGATCTGCAGCAGCAAGCACGCGATCATCAAGAGACTGCACCCCAAGTTCCACTGTTTTTACGCCATGTATACGTAAAAATTCACAGATCTCATCATCCATACAATCAGGACGAGTGGAGAGGCGAACAGAACTCACCTCACCCTTTTTCAAAAAAGGTTGTACCGCATCCAGTAATATCTTCTGACGTTCTTTCGGAAGACAGGTAAAAGAGCCACCATAAAACGCAACCTGAACATCAGAATGTTTCCTGGAAAAGCCAAGCCATTCTGTTATGGTCTCGCGTACCAGCACGGAATCATCTTCTTTCTGTGATTGTTTTCCACTGATGGAAACCTGGTTACAGAACAAACAGTGCTGTGGACATCCCTGATGAGGGATAAAAACCGGAATGACAAGGGGCATAATAAAAAAGGGATTAATCCGAAAATTTATCGATCACTTCAGCAAGCATTTCAAGAGTTGCCGATGCGGCTCGCTGTTCTGCTTCCTTTTTGGAACTTCCTGTTCCGGTTCCAAGGGCATCTCCCTTAAAGAGAACAGAAACAGTAAATATTTTTTGATGCGATGGCCCCTCTTCAAGGTCTATTCTGTAAGAAGGAGCCTCATTAAATCTCTCCTGCAATGCTTCCTGCAATCGGCTCTTGGCATCTGCCAGCAGCAGCTCTTCTTTTTTAGCTGCCATATCCGGAATGAAGAACTTGACGATAATTGCTTCAACTGTTCCGTAATCACTATCTTCAAAAATTGCTCCGATCACCGCTTCATAGGCACAGGAGAGGATTGAAGATTTATTGCGACCATTGGATGCATCCTCACCTTTTCCAAGGCAGAGATACTCTCCGAGTGAAAGCTCTCTTGCCATAATCGCCAAATGAGTCTCATTGACAAGCGATGATCTCAACCGGGTCAGCTCTCCTTCCCGCATCTCAGGAAAGTATTTACAGAGTGTATGCCCAATGACCAGATCGAGCACTGCATCACCTAAAAATTCAAGAATTTCATTATTCTTATCGATCTGAGCCTGTTCAAAAGCATACGACGAATGAATCAATGCTTTTTGCAACAGGCGCAGATCGGTAAAACGATACCCAAGGAGTTGTTCCAGCCCGGCCAGGTCATCCTTGTTTCGTCGTACCAGTGTTTCAATATCCATACTCATTTTCCTCTTGTTAAAAACAAAAACTGTGGTATAAAGTGTTGCTCATGCCTTAACGGGCATATTCGGCGGCGTAGCCAAGCGGCTAAGGCACTGGTCTGCAAAACCATGATTCAGCGGTTCAAATCCGCTCGCCGCCTCCAGTACTTTCAAGGCGATATTCTGAATATTTCAGGGTATCGCCTTTTTTTTGGTATAAAAAGAGAGAGATATATAACGCTCCGCTTCATAAAACAACCCTGTATAGCATAAAACAGCTATTCCAGCACCCCTTTCCTTTTCCAAAAGAGTGTCACAAATATCCCAATGAAAAAATACCACAAAGTTAGGAACGGGGACGAAATAACTTCCTCATATAGGTTCGTCCCCGTTCCTTAGAGTTTGACAGGAGAAATATTCGGCATATATTTTCCCGAATGATAGAATGATTCACTCCCCCTCCCACATAAAAAAAAAGGAAGCGCTGACAACGTCTGAAAAAAGCAATCTGGTGAAAAAGGAAACTCTAATTTATGCTCTGTTAGTTGGACTTGTTACAGGTTTTATTGGCGGCGTCGTACTTGCTGTGTACAAACTCCCCCCATCCACTTCTCAGGTGCAGACTGCTCAAACAGAGGCTCCAGACAATTCTGAACAATTACAAAAACAGGCAGCTGCAGCCATTGCCAACTTTGAAGCAGAAGTTACAGCTAATCCGAATAATGTTGATGCCTGGACCCAGCTTGGTCACCTTTATTTTGATTCTGACCAGCCGGAAAAGGCAATCAAGGCCTACACCAAATCCCTGGAGTTACAGCCCGACAACGCAAATGTATTGACGGATCTGGGTGTTATGTACAGAAGAACCAAACAGTTTGAAAAGGCCATTGAATCCTTTGAGAAATCATTCTCGATAGAGCCAAACCATGCGCCTTCACGCCTGAACAAGGGAATTGTCCTGCTGTATGACTATAATAAACCCGAGGATGCCATTGCTGCCTGGGAGGAACTATTAGCTATCGATCCCGAGGCAAAAATGAATAATGGCATGCCATTGACAGAGGCAATTGAGAAAATCAAAAAAGAGCTGAAACCACCCACTCCTCCTCAAAAATAAGGAGCAATAAAAATGGCAACCGACGACATTCACATCCCGGAACACTGTGACCATGAGACAAATAGTGTAAGCGGTCTCCACGACAAGTTACCTCCTGTGGTGGAAACACTGGTTGCCGCCTGGCAAACCGAGGACTGTTTTGACCATGTGGGGCCTGTTCCCATTCCCTCACATACTTCCATTATTGATATTATCTACCAGGTCCGGCAGATATTATTTCCGGGATATTTCACCAAAACAAAGCTTCACGCATCAAATCTGGAATACTATTTAGGCAAAGAAACCACGGAGCTTTACGAAAAACTGAGTAAAGAAATAATCATGGCAATTCGTCATGACTGCAGACGTTCCAATCTCCCCTGCACCCGTTGTGAAGAGCGGGGGCACCGTATGGCTTTGTCATTTATTGAAAGCATTCCGGGAATTTCAGCCATGCTCTCCACTGATATCCGTGCAACTCTGGCAGGAGATCCGGCAACAGCATCCAGCGATGAAGTTATCTTCTGTTATCCCGGACTCCTTGCCACCTCAATCTACAGAATGGCCCACGAGCTATTCCTGCTGGAAGTGCCCACCATTCCACGAATAATGACGGAGCATGCTCATAGCCTGACGGGCATTGATATCCATCCGGGTGCAAACATTGGCCCCGGGTTTTTCATTGATCACGGGACAGGTGTCGTTATTGGTGAAACCACGGTTATCGGATCAAATGTCCGGTTGTATCAAGGTGTTACTTTGGGTGCACTCTCTTTACCCAAAGACGCCGGAATAATAATGCAGAACGTTAAGCGCCATCCAAGTATTGAAGATGATGTCATCATCTACGCGAATACAACCATCCTCGGCGGCGACACAAAAATCGGAGCAAGGTCTGTGATTGGTGGTAATATATGGCTCACCGAATCCGTCCCCTCAGATACCAGAGTTATACTCAAGCGCCCGGAACTCCTTTATTCCGGCAGAAAAGAAGGAACATCATGATACAATCTGCAACTGATACCATAGGAAATACCCCGCTCATCTCTCTTACTGATATTTCCAAAAACTGCTATGCACAGGTTCTTGCTAAACAGGAATCCCGTAACCCCATGGGCAGTGTTAAGGATCGAATCGCACTTGCCATGATTGATGCGGGCATCCAGGATGGACAGATTAAAAATGGCACCACCATAATCGAAGCAACTTCAGGAAATACCGGACTGGGGCTTGCCTTTGTCTGTGCAGAAAAAAATCTTCCACTGATTCTCACCATGCCGGAATCCATGTCTCTTGAGCGAAGAGCACTTTTAAAACACCTGGGAGCACAACTGGTTTTAACTCCTGCTGCTGGTGGGATGAAAGGTGCTATTGAAGCAGCGGAAGAACTGCTTAAAAAGACCGAGAACAGCTTTATGGTCAGACAATTTGAGAACCCGGCAAACCCTGCAATTCACAAACAAACCACAGCTAAAGAAATCTGGCAGGACACAGATGGCAAAGTCGATTTTTTCGTAGCGGGCGTAGGAACAGGTGGAACCATCACCGGTGTGATGGAGTCCTTGAAAGAAAAAAATCCTGATATCATTGGTGTTGCAGTGGAACCTGCCGACTCCCCTGTTTTATCAGGAGGAAAACCAGGGCCCCATAAAATTCAGGGAATTGGGGCTGGTTTTATCCCTGCAATTTTAAAAACAGATCTTATTGATCAGGTTATTACAGTGACAAATAATGATGCCATGGAAACAGCCAGACAACTTGCAAAACAAGAGGGTTTACTGGTTGGTATCTCTTCTGGAGCCGCCATGTGGGCTGCCCTGCAACTCGCAAACGATGAAACCCATAAAGGTAAAACAATTGTCGTCATCCTTCCGGACACAGGAGAACGGTATTTGAGTACAGAACTTTACTCTGTAGCCTGAAGTATCGTTGCTTTTATCTAAGGAGTTGTCCGGAAATAGGCTGCAACTGTACTCTCGTCAGAGAAACTGATCATTAACCAGGTTTTGATTTCAGCTTCAATTTTCTCTAAATTCTGATATACTTATGGGTACTCATTCATTCCATTGCCTAATAGAAGGATTTGACATTATGCAAAGCACTATAGAAATAAGTCATCTTTCCAGAGAAGAAAA
>DQVD01000326.1 GCA_015661935.1 Desulfocapsa sulfexigens
ACACACGAATATATAAGTTGACAAATATCCGATACAAAATAAATGTAAACCATGAATGAATTGTTGTCAAAGTGACTACATTTCGTATAGAGTGATTTACGTGGTGGCACACACGAATATATAAGTTGACAAATTGATCCCTCTTGGAAGAGTGCTGTAAATTATTATATATGCTGAAAAGATTAGCGCCTTACAGAATAATTTCTTGCTTTTTTTCAAAGAAATTTTCTGATAAGGCACTTATCCAGTGAACTACCTTTCTTCCTGAACAAGGTTAGGAAAATAAGCGGGCCAGCGAGACTCCCTAAGGGGACCTTACATGAAATCCTTGAGCCTTATCATTCGTAACGGTTCACCAGGCATCAAAATTTGCAGTAAACCAGGTACTGCAGGCGTTTTTCAGTACCTCAGTAAGTGTTTATCTGGAGAAAGTAATGACAACTATCGGATATGTTTTTCTTGATGTAAATCGTGACAATTTAATTCCCCTTGAAAAACAACGTCAATCACTTGAAAATTATGCGCAAAAACTTGATTTATCCTGTGATGAGCTGTTGGTGGAGCAATCCTTTGCTTCTGTAGTACCATTGTCGGAGAGAATCGAAGGCAGGAGGATGTTACAAAATGTTCAAAGAGGTGATACAATATTAGTCATGCAGGCAAGGTGGGTTTTGGGGACTCCTCAAAATGCTTTGTCTCTCATTGGGGTACTAAAGGAGAAAGAGGTCTCTCTCTTCTGTGCGGATCTTGATGGAAATATCTCAATGCCAACCAAGAGAAAACTGCAAGCTACCCAGGGAATAGCTACACTTGTATATCAACTTTGCGAAGCATTATCCTATAGAGAGAGGGGAAATCATGGTGCTGCCATTCGTGCAGGAAAGGCCCGACTAAAACAGGAGGGGAAATATCTAGGCGGGCCGGTTCCATTCGGTTGGATGGTTGGTGAAGATGGTAGACTAAAGCAGGACTTAAAACAGCAGGAACTTATTTCAGAAATGATACGATTGAAGGCTGATCGCTGGTCTTATCGTGATATCGCAAGTAAAATGCAGAAGAAGCAAGGTCTGAAATTGTCCCATGAGGGGATAAGGCGCATTATACTTAAAAATTCTAACCCTGTTCAGGAAGAAAGGTAGTTCACTGGATAAGTGCCTTATCAGAAAATTTCTTTGAAAAAAACAGGAATTTGTTCGGTTTATCTCGTGTACGTTCCTTACTCTATTTTGTGATCAAAGAAAACATACCATCAGAAAGGTAAAGAGATGCAGGCAATGATACTGGCCGCCGGATTCGGCACTCGACTTCTTCCTTTTACAAAACTTCGCCCTAAACCCCTTTTTCCCATTCTTAATGAACCGCTTTTGCTTCTCACAATCCGTCGTCTTCAGGCGGCTGGATTTGATCATATTATTGTCAATTGTCATTACTTGAAAGAACAGATTGTTTCTGCTTTATCCGGTATCTCCGGTGTACTTGTGCAGGAAGAAGAAACCGTGCTGGGAACCGGAGGCGGCCTGCGTATGGCACTGTCAAATTTACGGGACGAGCCTTTACTTGTAAGTAACGGTGATATTTACCACACAGTGGATTTTCATAAGTTATATGCCGCTCATCGGGCTAATCATGGCGCTGTAACCATGGCCATGCATGATTATCCCCGTTTCAATAAAGTTACAGTACTGGATGGTCAAATAACAGGTTTTGATGTTATTCAGGATGATAATTGCCTAGCTTTTACAGGCCTTCATGTTCTGGAACCTGAGGTTTTGGAAAAGATCCCACTTGAACAGAATTACTCCATCATTGATTGCTATCGTGGACTGCTGCAGGAAGGAAAACCAATTTTTGCACTACGGGTTGATGGGTGTTCATGGACAGATATGGGAACGGTGACTGACTATCTTGCATTGCACGGCAGATTACTAAAAAGAGAAATTCCTTTGTGGCCTGAGTTCTCAAATGTGTCGGAAACCGGCTTTCTTGTGCATGGTGATGCATTAACAGGAACAGGTGGAATGATGCGAGAGTGGGTTTGTGTCGGTCGTGCTCAGTTGGAAGAGAATGTCAGTCTGCAACGATGTGTTGTCTGGGATGATGCCCGAATCGTTAAAGGTGCAGTCCATAGTGATGTATTGCTGGTACCGGAGGAGTAATTCCTGATATCTTGCCGCAGGGCATCATGTCCTCCCCGTTTCTTAGCACTACGGCTACTTCTGAAAAAAGTCATCTACAACTTGCTGGTATTGAGCCTCTGTTCTGCATTTTTTAATCTTTTTCCAGCTCTTTTGCTGAGGTGGAAAGAAGAAACTGAGGTAGGCCCAGAACTGTTTCATACGCCCAAGAAGATGCGAGGGGCCTGAAAGCAATTCCTTATAACAATCATATAGTTCCCGGTGGAAGTTTTCCAGTTGCTCAAGCCTATTGTTTGTTTCCAAGCCCTTAATCTCACTGGCAAGAAAGGGGTTGCCAAGAACTCCTCTTCCTATCATCCATTTGTGTATCCCGGGAAATTGTACCTGCAGATTCCTGAATTTTTTCTCTGAATCAATATCTCCATTATACACGATTGTGTGTTTCGTACATTCAAGGCACCGGCCAAAGGCTTCCGGGTCAGACTCACCTCTGTAGAGCTGTTTGCCAAGGCGTCCATGGATGATAATCTCAGTCAATGGATAGTGATCAAGATGAGGTAGAAGGGACAATAACTCTCCTTTTTCCTTATAACCCAATCGTGTCTTGATGGAAAGCTTCATAGGGAGTTTTGGAATCACCTGATCAAGAAAACGTAGGATTTGTTCAGGGTAGGGTAACAGGCCTGATCCCCGATGTTTAATGGTCACCATGGGAGCGGGGCAGCCAAGGTTCCAGTTTACCTCCTTATATCCAAGTTCCTCCAGACGATGAGCAAGGAAAAGAAAATCCTGTACGTTAGTGTGAAGGAGTTGTGGTACGACGGGTAACGCAATATTGACCTCTGGCAGAACATCTTTTAACTGTTTTTGACTGAAGGATGAATATCGTTGTGGATTAATAAAAGGGGCGATGGCTGAATCAAATCCCGGGAAATGTTTTTGAAACAGACTGCGGAAATGGCAATCGGTGATGCCCCGAATGGGGGCAAGGACAAGTACGGTCTGTTGCGGGGCCATGTTATTTCTCTGCAGCTTCCAGAAGCCATTCTTCCAGTTGAACCGGTGTGGGATGGATTCCTGCTATTTTCACTTCCCCGTTAATCATAAGCGCTGGTGTTGCCGTGATACCATGCCTGCCGATCTCATCAGGCTCATGAATCATGTCGATATCAGCAGCAATGCCAGCCTTCATCATGGCATCAATCACAGCATCCCGTAATCCGTTGCAAGTGATGCAGCCAGTGCCAAAGATACGAATGATCAAATCCTCGTCTTCTTCTACTTCCAGTCCCAGCAGACTTTTGTACTCTCTTTTCAGTGCAGTTTTGTAGCTGTCTGTCATTCCTGGAGGGATATAGTTTTGGCCGCGAATTTGCTCGTAAAGATATGCAGATACTTCATCAATAGGGATGTTTTCTGCAAGGGCCTTGTTTAAAGCGATATCGAGACCGATTAGGCCAATGGTGGCTTTGCCGACTTTGAGCATGCGCTGAGTAGGAGTGTCCATATACGTTTGAAGTTTTATTTTAAGTAAAAAGTGGTAAGTTCTCAGGAAGCCATCAATAGAAAGATGAATAAAACCAAGCTAAGGAACGGGGACGAAACAACTTCCCCAATTTAGGCGCTCGGCTTGAGCCAATATGGCCTGAAGCCGGGATGCATAAATGGGGAAATTATTTCGTCCCCGTTCCTAATCCTGACATGTATCTTATCAGACTATTTTCTTTAAAAAAACAAGAAAATAGTTTGTAAACTACTATAAAAAGAAAGAGGAGAGACAATGCTTATAGATGATATTGCAGAATTGCGTAAGCACATATCTGACTATCCTCCTCAACTGTTTAAAGCATTGGAATGTTTGTCGGAAGAATTGGGGCGGGAACTGTTTCTGGTTGGCGGGACAGTTCGCGACTGGCTCCTTGGCACCACCCCAAACGATCTTGATTTCACCGTTGATTGTGATGCCGTTCGATGTTGCAGAACTCTTATTCACGCACTCGATGGTGGAACATTTGTGCCCCTTGGCACAGCCGAAGAAGATGCCGGGAGGGTTGTCTGGAAAGGTTTGACCATTGACTTCTCAAGTTTTCGAAAAGGTGCGAGTACAATTTTAGATGATCTGATCCTGCGTGACTTTACCTTGAATGCAATTGGCTTGAGTTATTTTAATTTTTGTCATCAAACAGAGAAGTTAACACTCCTTGATCCCCTGCATGGTGCCGAGGATCTTGAAAATGGAATTCTTCGGGCTTGCCCGGATGCTTTTGTCAATGACCCTCTACGTATGTTGCGCGGCTATCGTTTATGGGCACGCTTTGGTTTTAGCTTTGATGCTGAAACGCTTGAGGCTCTATGTGTCCACGCCTCACTTCTTTCAAGGGTCTCTGTTGAACGAGTCAGTTATGAAATGGATCTGATCATGGCATCATGCAGGGCACATGAAGTAATTGCTGCCATGGCAGAATCGGGTCTGCTGTTCCAGATAATCCCCGCTTTAGAGGATGGTGTGGGCCTGACTCAGCCTCCATCACATCATCTTGATGTTTTTGGTCATAGCCTGGCGGCTCTTGGCAATATGGAAATCATCCTTGCAAACCCTGAATATTTTTATCCGGAATGTAAGGATTTACTCCGCGAATATCTGGAGCGACCAGGTATGGCTGAAGTCTTGAAATGGGGAGCTTTTCTTCACGATTTAGGCAAACCCGAAACACGCAAAATTCGCGAAGATAAGGGTGGACGTATCACTTTTTATAATCACGATGAGGTCGGGTGTAAGTTGGTTCGGAAACTTGGCCGTGATTTGCGCTGGTCCAATGAAAAACGTGAACGGGTGGCTTCCTTAACAGCAATGCACATGCATCCCTTTCATCTTTGCAACGTACGCCGCACTTCCGGCTTAAGTAAAAAAGCCTGCCTCAAACTTGCAAAACGGGCCGGTGATGATTTGATTGGCCTCTTCTTTCTTGCGATGGCAGACAGCCTGGCAGGAAAAGGTGAGAAAAAGCCCGATGCAATGGAAGAAGAGCTTGGAGCTCTTTTGTGTGAAGTTCTTGAAACCTACAATAAAGATATTGCGCCAGCCCTTCACGGTCCACGTTTTGTGACTGGCAAGGATCTGATTGAACTTTTTTCTCTACAGCCCGGTCCTCAGTTCTCACAAATCCTTAATGAGTTACAGGAGGCGCAGGTGGAGGGTGAAGTGAATAACCGTGAAGAGGCGTTGGAGTGGGTGAAACAGAGTTTAAAGTCTGAGGAATAGCCCAATTCATTCTTGTCAAAGGGGGCTAAATACGCTAAGAAGTCAGTAATTCCCTCGATGTAAATATTTTGTAAAAAACTTCATTTGAGTAACCGTGCGCAAGGTAAAGGATTTCTATTATAAAAAAGCTAAAAAGGACAAATATCCGGCGAGATCCGTCTATAAACTTGAAGAGGCTTTACAAAAACACAAGTTTATTCGTCGCGGCGATTCGGTTTTGGATCTTGGCTGTTGTCCCGGGAGCTGGTCTCTGTACGCCTCCGAAGTGGTTGGCCCCAAGGGGATTGTGGTGGGAGTCGATTTGCAGGAGGTGGAGGCATCCCCTCGAGCCGGTGGGTCTGAAATTATCTGGCTCAGGAAGAATATTATGAAACCGGAGCTGATACTAGAGCTTCGAAAAATAAGGCCGGCTTTCAGAGTAGTTATTGCAGATCTGGCACCTCGTACCACAGGAAATCGCTTTGCGGATCATCAACGGTCCATGGTTCTTGTGCGGCAGACCCTGGCACTTGCGTCAGAGCTCCTGCTTCCTAATGGAAATTATTACTGCAAGGCCTTTCAGGGTGAAGATTATCCGGACTTTGTAAAGGAAGTTGGCGAGCAGTTTCAAAAGGTAAAGACAATTAAACCCAAAAGTTCCCGGGTGGAAAGCCGTGAGGTTTTTGTGCTTGGGATGGGCTTTCGTAAGAAGAAATTTTAACAGGATAAAAAGGATTCGACTATGTCAGGACATTCCAAATGGGCTAATATTAAGCACAAAAAAGGGGCAGCTGATGCCAAACGTGGAAAGATTTTTACTCGTCTCATTAAAGAGATCACAGTGGCCGCAGGAATGGGTGGTGGTGATCCTGACGGGAATCCACGGCTTCGCAGTGCAATTGCCACGGCCCGCTCGGAAAATATGCCAAAAGACAATATCACCCGTGCCATAAAAAAAGGAACCGGTGAGATTGAGGGCGAAATTTACGATGAGATCCTCTACGAAGGATATGGTCCCGGTGGAGTTGCTGTTCTTGTTGAATGCATGACTGATAACCGGAATCGAACAGTTGCTGATATTCGTCATTATTTTGCAAAAAGTGGTGGAAATCTGGGCGAGTCCGGTTGTGTTGCCTATATGTTTGATAAAAAAGGCATGATACTGGTGGATAAATCAGGCATCACTGAAGAAGAACTAATGGATCTTGCCATTGATGCAGGTGCAGACGATGTTGTGGAAGAGGGAGAACAGTTTCAGGTAGTTACTGCTCCAGAAGATTTTGATGCGGTGCGTGAGGGCCTGGAAAAAGCTGGAGTTACTTTTACGGAGGCATCCCTTACCATGGTTCCTCAGACCATTATTGAAGTGACTGAAGAAAAACCGGCAAAAGCTCTGCTGAAACTACTCGACAGCATCGAGGGGCATGATGATGTGCAGAAAGTTCATGCCAATTTTGATATCGATGACGAACTTATGGAACAGTTATCCTAGCTAGTATTCCCCGTGTGCAGCGCATTTTAGGGATTGATCCCGGTTCGCGAATCACCGGTTATGGCATTGTTGATGCCGGATACGGGAAAGTCACTTTCGTGTCCTGCGGTGTGATTAAAACCACAACCGGTTTTCCTCTGGCAAATCGTCTCAATGAAATATTTGAGGGAATCAACGAAGTTATCCAGCTTCATAATCCTGAAGTCGCAGCTGTTGAAGATGTGTTTATGTCCACCAATGCGGGTTCTGCTTTAAAACTTGGACAGGCAAGAGGGGCTGCAGTGGTTGCTGCTATGCAGAATGGCCTTGGAGTGACTGACTACAGTGCAAAAAAAGTCAAACGGGCCGTGGTTGGTTACGGACAGGCTGAAAAAGGGCAGATACAGCGTATGATTAAGGTGCTGCTTGGTCTGTCAGCAGAGCCAAGTAGTGATGCCGCAGATGCGTTAGCGGTGGCTATCTGTCATGCTAATCATCAAAGTCTGTAATTTCTTTCCGAATCCTTATCGCAAACCCGGAACCTTAAACTCTATACCGGATATATAATGATCGCATCACTCACAGGAAAAGTTCAATATATCGCTTCAGACAGATGTGTTATCAATGTGAACGGTGTCGGCTATGAAGTCTTTTTATCCACCGAAGGCTTGTCGCGGCTCCCGGAAAAAGATGAAAATATATTTCTTCATATTCACACCAATGTGCGGGAAGATGCAATTGTTCTATTTGGCTTTGGTGAACGTGTGGAGAAAGAGATGTTTCTTACCTTGAAAACAGTCTCGGGGATCGGCCCGAAACTTGCCTTGGCGATCCTTTCCGGAATGCAGGTGGACAGTTTAAGTCAGGCGATCGTAGCGGGAGATATCAAGGGGCTTACCGCTATTTCCGGCGTGGGTAAAAAGACTGCAGAGCGACTTTGTGTGGAACTGAAAGATAAGGTGGGAGATTTCCAGTCTGCAGCGTCGCAAACGGCAACGTCCACCATTGGAATAAGCGGTGGAAGCACAGCTTCAGGTGATGCACTGTCGGCCCTTGTTAATCTTGGTTATCCAGACATTGCAGCCCGCGAAGCACTTGCCAGTGTAAAGAAGCAGCTTGGCGATGAGATATTTACAGAAATGAAAGTTGAAGAACTTATTCGAGAAGGACTGCGGACACTTGCATGAACGTTGAAGAGGAAATTAAGGCAAACAGCAGGCTTGTTGCTCCCGAACCTGTAAGAGATGAACTGGCGCGTCCGGATCATGCTTTGCGGCCCAAAAGTCTGGAAGAATATGTCGGGCAGGAGCACTTGTGCAAAAGCCTTGATATTTTTATCCGTGCCGCAAAGGCGCGGGGAGAAGCACTTGACCATGTCCTTTTTCATGGCTATCCAGGCCTTGGAAAAACTACGCTTTCCCATATCATTGCCAATGAAATGGGTGCTGGGATTAAGGAGACATCCGGACCTGTTATTGAACGTCAGGGAGATCTGGCCGCTATTCTTACCAGCCTTCAGGAAGGTGATGTTCTGTTTATTGACGAAATTCATCGTTTGAATCATGCGGTAGAAGAAATTTTATATCCGGCCATGGAGGATTTCCAGCTGGATTTGATTATTGGGCAGGGGCCGGGGGCACGGTCTGTAAAGATGGATCTGCCACGGTTTACTCTTGTTGGAGCAACCACCCGTACCGGATTGCTGACTCCACCGCTACGTGATCGTTTCGGGGTAATTCT
The DNA here is from genome assembly GCA_015661935.1 of Desulfocapsa sulfexigens. Taxonomy (GTDB): domain Bacteria; phylum Desulfobacterota; class Desulfobulbia; order Desulfobulbales; family Desulfocapsaceae; genus Desulfocapsa; species Desulfocapsa sulfexigens_A. The sequence goes on from DQVD01000326.1 coordinate 8,588, forward strand.
TCGTCTGGAGCTTTATGAACCAGAGGAATTAGTGCGCATTATTGAGCGTTCTGCAGTAATTCTTGGAATGCAGGTGGATGCAGAAGGCGCGCTTGAACTTGGTCGTAGATCCCGTGGAACACCACGTATTGCCAACAGGTTGTTAAGAAGAGTACGAGACTTTGCCGAGGTTGGAAACCATCCAACGGTCACCAGAAAAGTGGCAGATGAGGCGCTTCAATTACTCAATGTTGATCGCTTCGGGCTCGATGACATGGATAGAAGGATCATGCTTTCCATAATCGATAAATTTCAAGGTGGTCCCATAGGTCTTGACACATTGGCCACTGTGGTCTGTGAAGAAAAAAATACGCTGGAAGATGTGTATGAACCATTTCTGATTCAATCCGGATTCCTGACAAGAACACCACGCGGGCGAATGGCCACCATGAATGCCTATGAACACTTTGGCAGGCCTTTGCCAAATAGCATGAAACGCCAACCTACTCTGTTTGACCAGGGAGAATAAGTTATGCAAAAACGTAAAACAGTAGCGGGAATTAAAGGCATGAAAAAAGCGGGTGAAAAAATTACCATGCTTACAGCGTACGATGCTGCCATGGCTGCCATGTTGACAGAAGCTGATGTTGATCTGTTACTGGTGGGAGACTCTTTAGGGATGGTGGTACTGGGCTATGATTCAACGGTTCCCGTGACCATGGATGAGATGATCCATCATGCCTCTGCTGTGCGACGCGGTGCGCCTGCTGCCTTTGTTGTTGGAGACATGCCCTTTGGCTCGTATCAGAGCGGAAAACGTGATGCTATATTGAATGGTGGTCGTTTTTTGAAGGAAGCGGGTTGTGACGCTGTAAAACTTGAAGGCGGCCTGGAGGTTTGCGATACCGTAACTGCTCTTGTTCAAGCGGGTATCTCAGTTGTCGGTCATATTGGCCTGACACCTCAAACTGCAACTCAGCTGGGTGGATATAAGGTACAGGGGCGTGATATTGAGTCTGCGCAGAAATTGGTGGAAGAGGCAAAGGCTCTGGAGAAAGCAGGAGCATTTGCACTTGTACTCGAATGTATCCCCGATGAATTGGGCCGGATTCTGACTGAAGAGATTGCCATCCCAACCA
>DQVD01000263.1 GCA_015661935.1 Desulfocapsa sulfexigens
AGGGTATGAAGGAAGAGCGTTTTCGACTGCAAACCCGTGAGCTTGATAAGTTGGCCGAGCAGTTGCTGCATCTGGAAAATGAGCTTAACTCCAATATACCCGTCACTCTATGGATCAGCGATCTACACGGAGAGGGGGATAGGTTTATGGCCATTCTCCGTGGTCGTTTCGGGATGCTTTATCAAACTTGTCGGGAAGCATTACCCAATACCTTTAGTGTTGATAAGATCCAATATTTAACGAAGATTATAAGGAAAAAGGAATATTTCGCTGAAGAAAATATTCTGATGGATACTCAGGATGTGATTTTTTGTCTGGTGCAGATTCTGAAGTATCGATTGTCAAATATCAGGCACAGAACAGGAGATATTTTCCCTCCTGAATTCCGAAATACCATCAACCGTTTGATTTCAGGACTTCCTGTTCCTGACCAGGTCTTTGAGGAACCCATACTTTCTCAAAGATTGATTAGCCATCTGGCGCATTCTATTCGTCAAATACTGCTGGATCGTATTCTTGTGTTAGGAGATATCTTTGATCGTGGCCCGCAACCCGATAAAATTATCCGTATTCTTTCCTCTCCTGCCTATAAAGATATGGTTGATTATGTTTTTGGTAATCATGATATTTTATGGATGGGGGCCGTTTCAGGTCACAAATCACTCGTTGCTGAGGCCATGCGTATCACAAGTCGTTATGACCACTTTGAATTAATGGCACGCCTCCATTTTGATAGTTCAAAACTTGCTGCCTTTGCCGAGAGAACATATCCTGTCGAAAAAATAACCGGAAAATTCAAGGCAAAAACAGGAAAGGGCAGAAGCATGGAAAAAGCTCTCACTGTCATTCAGTTTAAGCTTGAAGAACAAACCATCCGTGATTTCCCTGAATATGATATGGAATCCCGACTCTGGCTGGATCGTCTCGCTAACATGCTGAAAGATGGTAATACTTCAGGTCTAAATGATACTTATTTCCCAACAATTGACTTTGATAATCCTTCCAGGCTGACAGAAGAAGAGCAGGAAGTGATAGATGATCTTACCCGGCAGTTCACCAGTAACACAAAGATCAAACGCTTACTCGGTTACTTTTTCAAAAAGGGGAAAACATATCATATCCATAATAACAGTCTGAATATTCATGCGCTTGTTCCTTCAACAGCTGATGGAGAATTTGAAGAATTTTTAGGAAAAAGCGGACGGGAACTGCTCGATTTTATTCAGGAGACCATAGAACGTGTAGGTAAGCGATATTTAGCCGATGAACCACAGGAAGCGAAGGATCAGGCCCTATTTTTCTATCTTTGGTGCGGGCCTAAATCGCCGTTTTTTGGCAAGCATGCAATGAAAACATTTGAACGATATTTTCTGGTGGACAAAGAAAGGCACGAAGAACGATCGCTCTATTGGAAACAAAACATTCAGACTGATGCTTTCAAACAGAAATTAAAGGATGAATTTGGTATTCAACGGGTGGTCTACGGGCATACTCCCGTGGATTATTCGAAAGGAGAGCAGATGGCATCTGCCGATGGTGTGGCCATTAATGTCGATGGTGGTTTTGCTGCAGCCTATTATAACAGAGGCCATGCACTGGTTCATACACCTTATCAACTTTTCGGAATCATACTTCCTACGCCCGAAGAGATGCAGGAAGCTGCACAGAATCTGGTATCTGCACCCCTTGATATTGAGATTATTGATGAGTTCAGGCAGCCGATGAAAATTAAAGACACGGTCAAGGGTGTTTTGTTAAAACGTCAGAGTGCTGCGCTGCTAAGCCGAATTCGGGACTTAACACAGGAACCGGTTTAATCATGAATATTAACTATGGAATGGAAATTGTCAGGGCCACTGAGATCGCGGCTCTCACCGCTGCTCGAATTCAGGGGCTTGGTAATCATGATGAGATCCTTAATGAAACAAGAAAGGCAATTAACAAGACTCTAAACAGGTTGATGATCACTGCAACTGTTGTTAATGACAGGTTTAGTAATCGTGATGAAATATTCAGTATTCCCAAGATATTAGGGGAGGGTGGCCCTGATATGGATCTTATGGTTGTGGCACTTGAAGCTCATCATGCAGCAGCAGATGGAAGAAATAATGCCACATCCTATACTGTTATAGCTGAGGAAGGAACTATACATCCTATTCCCAATCTTCATATGTCAAAAATTGTTGTGGGGCCAGCTGTTGGTGAGGTAATTGATATTAACCAGCCACCTGCTGCCAATGTAAAGCGGGTAGCAAGGGTTCTTCGGAAGTATACGGAAAACGTCACCGTTTGTATCTTAAACCGGAAAAGGCACCAGGAGCTGATAAGTGAGGTAAGAAGCTGCGGTGCACGAATAAAACTTATTGAAGAGGGCGAAATTTCAGGTTGCCTTGCAGCAATTAATGGGGAGAAGGCTGATATTTATATGGGCTATGGTTTTGCTCCTGAAGGAACTGTGGTTGCAGCTGCTATCCGTTGTCTTGGGGGATATCTTGAAGGAAAAATAGCCTATGATAATGATTCTGATCGCAGTGCTGCCAGGGCTCATGGAATCGATGATTTCGAAAAAGTGTTTCGGGTGGAAGATTTAATCGACTCCCGTAATATCTCTTTTGCTGCAACTGGTGTTACCGATGGTGAGTTTCTGGAAGGAGTGAGGTTTACCGCAACTGGCGCCGTGACAAATTCCTTTGTTGCAAGAAGCAAAACGCGTACTTATCGAAATATGACGACAAATCACTTCTTTGATTATAATCCGGTGTTTTAAGGAGTATGGCGTCTAAGGAACGGGGACGAAATAACTTCCCCATTTATGCATTCCGGCTTCAGATCAATCATATATAACCTAACCCTGTTCAGGAAGAAAGGCAGTTCAATGGATAAGTGCCTTAGCAGAAAATTTCTTTGAAAAAAACAGGAAATTGTTCTGTAA
>DQVD01000167.1 GCA_015661935.1 Desulfocapsa sulfexigens
CCAGATGAAAACCAACTGTAGTTATTTCAGCCGCAGGCTGCTAACTATTCTGGCTTCTGTCTTCTGAATGTGCCCGCAGGGCATCATGTCCTGTGAGAATTCAGCCCTGCTTATATAGCAGTAAATACTATTAACAAAAAATAACAGTAACAGGTGAAAAAGTGACAGACAGTAATTCGCTCTGGATGTCCGGGAATGAAGCCATAGCAATGGCTGCTTATGAAGCAGGAGTTAAAGTTGCTTCAGGATATCCCGGAACACCATCGACTGAGATCATGGAGAATCTCTCCAAATATGAAGGTGTGTACACCGAATGGGCACCTAATGAAAAAGTTGGCCTTGAAGTTGCCATTGGTGCATCTTTTGCGGGTGTAAGAGCCTTTGCAACCATGAAGCATGTTGGTGTGAACGTGGCTGCAGATCCTCTTTTCACCGTATCTTATACAGGTGTTCGTGGAGGCCTGGTGGTGATTACTGCCGACGATCCTGAGATGCATTCATCTCAGAATGAGCAGGATAATCGCAATTATGCTTATGCTGCTAAACTTCCCATGATTGAACCCTCCGAACCTGCTGAAGCCAAAGAGTTCTTGAAAGATGCTTTTGATCTGTCAGAGAAGTTTGATACCCCGGTTCTTTTTCGCATAACCACTCGAGTTTCCCATGTAAAGGGGGTGCTCAGCAAGGGTGATATGAGACGATCTTCAGCAACCCGTGGTATTGAGAAGGCACCAGCCAAAATAGTTATGCTTCCCGGGAATGCCCGTAATCGTCGTAAAGTCGTGGAAGAACGTATGGCCCTGCTTACAGAAGTTGCAGAGAGCGATGCCTTTAATAAGGTAGAGCCGGGTGATACCAAACGTGGCTTTATTACCGGTGGTGTAGCCTATCTTTATGTGAAAGAGGCGTTTCCGGAAGCTACGGTTCTAAAGCTTGGCATGAGCTGGCCGCTTCCCGAGAAAAAAATTAAGGAATTTGCGGCAAGTGTTGATGAGCTTTTTGTTGTGGAAGAACTTGATCCATTTCTCGAACATCATATCAAGGCCATGGGCGTTGAATGTCATGGCAAGGATCTTATTCCGAATCGGGGTGAGTTAAATACCTCCATTGTACGTACTTCCATTGACCCGGATTCTGCTCCTGAGCTTTTTGCTCCTTCAGAGCTTCCCATGCGACCGCCCAATATGTGTGCCGGTTGCCCCCATCGTGGGGTATTCTTTAACTTGTCCAGGATGAAGGATATCTTTGTCTCAGGCGATATTGGCTGTTATACTTTAGGATTTCTGCCACCACTTTCAGCCATGGACTCCTGTGTCTGTATGGGGGCGTCAGTCAGCATTGCGCATGGAATGGCCAAGGCACTTGGTGATGAAGGAAAAGGAAAACTGGTTTCTGTGATTGGTGACTCCACCTTCATGCACACTGGAATAAATGGATTGATTAACTCGGTTTATAACGATTCCAAAACGGTTCTTGTTATTCTCGATAACCGGATTACAGCCATGACCGGTCAGCAGAACAATCCTACTTCCGGTTGTAACATTAAGGGGGAGGCAGCAAATGCAATAAACCTTGAAGAATTGTGTAAGGCAGTTGGGGTGAACCATGTGGAAGTTGTTAATCCCCATGATATTGCTGCATGTAAAAAGGCATTAAAGAATGCTTTGGAACTCGATGAGATGGCAGTGGTTATCTCAAGAGCACCCTGTGTGCTTCTGCCTGAGATAAAAAATGCAGAGCACAATCCATACAATACTAAGATTGAAAACTGTGTCGGATGCAGATCCTGTGTCAATCTTGGCTGTCCTGCAATCAGCTGGACCAATATGACGTCTGAAGAGGCAGTGGCCAAGGGATATAAAGAAAAACAGAAAGGTTTTGCTGTGATCAATGAAGTACAGTGTAATGGTTGCGGACAATGTGCAACTCTGTGTAAATTTGATGCAATCAACAGGAAGGGAGAATAGACAATGGCAGCAACAGGAAACATTCTTTTTTCCGGAGTAGGTGGACAGGGGATTTTGCTTGCCAGTGAAGTGACAGCTTATGCACTTCTTGCAGCAGGCTATGATGCAAAGAAAAGCGAAGTGCATGGCATGGCCCAGCGTGGTGGGTCGGTCACGGCCCAGTTGCGCTATGGCGATAAGGTGTACTCACCGCTTATTGAGCCCGGCAAGGCTGATATTTTAATTTCTTTTGAGATGATGGAAGCAGCACGTTATCTACCCTATTTACATAAAGACAGTAAAGTAATTGTAAATACACAGCAGATTAAACCACCATCTGTGGCCATGGGTCAGATTCCGTATCCCGTTGATGTTTTAGATGCAATTACCTCGCAGGGAATTCAGGTTGTAACCGTGGATGCCTTTGATATTGCGCGTGATGCAGGGGAAGTAAAGGCTGCAAATATCGTTATGGTTGGTGCCATGTCCGCTTTTCTACCCATGGATCCTGAGGTGTATGAAAATATTATTAATACCAGAATCCCTGAACGATTTCGTGAAGTGAATCTGAAGGCATTTGCAGCAGGCAGAGCGATTACCGCTTAGTCTGGAAAAATAAGAAGAGGGTTTGTCATGACATTATACTGGGAAGAGGAGATGGAAACCCTGCCGAGAGTCGGCTTGGAATCCATTCAGTTGAAACGTCTTCAGCATCTGGTGGCGCGTGTTTATAAAACCGTTGCCCCCTATCGTGAAAAGATGGACGCTGCAGGAGTAAAACCTGAGGATATTCAGTCTCTCGATGATCTTGCAAAACTCCCCTTTACAGTAAAGGAAGATTTGCGTGAAAACTATCCCTTTGGACTGTTCACTGTCCCCATGGATCAGGTCGTTCGTGTTCATGCATCATCCGGTACTACTGGGAAGCCTACGGTTGTTGGGTATACCAAAAAGGATATCGAGTTATGGGCAAATCTTATGGCGCGTGCTCTTACTCTAGCAGGAGCTACTGCCAGGGATATGGTACATAATGCCTATGGGTATGGACTTTTTACAGGTGGTCTTGGCGCTCATTATGGTACTGAGCGCCTTGGTGCCACAGTAATTCCTGTTTCCGGTGGCAACACCAAGCGCCAGATAACTATTATGCAGGATTTTAAACCAACAGTTTTGCTTGCCACTCCTTCCTATGCCTTGAATCTTGCTGAAACCATGGAAACTGTTGGGGTTGATCCAAAGTCCCTCTCTCTTCGTGTTGGAGTTTTTGGGGCGGAGCCCTGGAGTGAAAATATGCGTGATGAAGTTGAGCGAAAATTGAACATCAAGGCAGTGGATATCTACGGTCTTTCAGAAGTAATGGGGCCGGGAGTTGCCATGCAGTGTCTTGAAGGCGAAAAAGGGATGCACATTTTCGAGGATCATTTTCTGCCCGAAATCATTGATCCTGATACTGGCGAGGTTTTACCGCCCGGTGATAAGGGTGAGCTTGTGTTTACAACGCTCACCAAAGAAGCTTTCCCCATTATTCGATACCGCACAAAAGATATCTCAAGGCTTATATATGATACCTGCAAGTGTGGACGAACCCTGGTTCGTATGGAGAAGGTAACCGGCCGAACCGATGATATGCTCATCATTCGTGGCGTTAATGTCTTCCCGTCCCAGATTGAGCACGTACTTATGGGAACTGAAGGTGTTGAACCTCATTACCGGATCGTAGTGAATCGTGAAGGAAACATGGATACCATGTCTGTTGAGGTTGAAGTCAGTGATGCTATCTTCTCTGATGAAATTAAGACCTTGGAGAATCTGACAAAACGTATCCAAATGGATATTAAGGATATGCTTGGTGTAACCTGCAAAGTGAAACTGGTTGAACCAAAGACCATCCAACGCAGTGAAGGAAAGGCTCAGCGAGTCATTGATAATAGAAATTTATAAGGGGATCTGAGATGCAAGTAGAACAGATTGCAGTATTTTTAGAGAACAAATCAGGTCGTCTGGCTGAGATCACCGCAAGGCTTGCAGAAGAAAATATCAATATTCGTGCACTGTCTGTTGCTGATACTGCTGATTTTGGTATCCTGCGACTTATCGTTGATAACGTTGAGAAAGCAAAAAGCACCTTGAAATCCAATGGCTTTACTGTTGGCATCACTGACGTTATTGCCGTTGAAGTAGCCGATAAGACCGGTGGCCTCGCAGGAGTACTGAAGACCATAGAAAAAGAAAAGCTGAATGTTGAATATATGTATGCTTTTGTTAATAAAACCGGAGAAAATGCAGTACTTATTTTTCGTTTTGACAACATTGATAAGGCCATTGAATCTTTACAGCGAACTGGATACACCATCTTAAGTGATGAACAAATTCGTGCTTTATAAATTCCAGACTCGATTTGGAATAACAATTCGGTAGAATCACAGAGATTCTACCGAATATTTTTATTAGAACGGGGGATAAGATGAAAAAAATTACATCAAAACTTCTTTTGGCAGTTGTAGCCGTCAGCCTTTGTGTGGCGCCTGCTTTTGCTGAGACAATCAAAGTAGGTGCTATTCTTGCTGTCACCGGTGGCGCTTCTTTCCTTGGCGGCCCTGAAGCTCGCAGTCTGGAGATGATGGTTGAAGAGATTAATGCCAAAGGTGGAGTCAACGGTAACAAGATTGAACTTATCATTAAAGATTCTGCTGCAAGTCCTGAGAAAGCAATTTCCTTTGCTAAACAGCTGATCGAAGAAGACAAAGTTCTCGCAATCATCGGGCCTTCCACAAGTGGCGAGACCATGAAGATCAAGAATATCTGTCAGCAGGCAAAAACTCCGCTGATCTCTTGTGGTGCAGCTGAAGTTATTGTTAATCCTGTTGCATCCTATGTGTTCAAAACTCCTCAGAAAGATTCCTATGCTGTGAAGAAAATCTACATGGAAATGAACAAAATGGGCATTTCCAAGATTGCAGTGCTTGCTGGTAATACCGGTTTTGGAAAAGCAGGAAAAGGACAACTTCTGAAACTGGCTCCTGAGTTTGGTATAGAAGTTGTGGAAGTTGAAGTATATGACAAAAAATCCAATGATCTTTCTGCAGTAGTTGCAAAGATCAAAGCCAACAAAGATGTTCAGGCTGTTATTAACTGGTCCATTGTTCCTGCCCAGGCCATCGTTCCTAAAAACATGCGTCAGGCGGGTTGGGATGTGCCACTTTTTCAGAGCCATGGTTTTGGAAACATCAAATACGTAGAAGCTGCCGGTGCTGCTGCTGAAGGAATTATCTTCCCTGCAGGACGTCTTCTTATTGCAGAAAGTCTTCCTGATGATCATCCACAGAAAGCACTGCTTACGGCATACAAGAAAAATTATGAGTCCAAATTTAATGAGCCTGCTTCCACCTTTGGTGGCCATGGTTATGATGCTATCACCATTCTTGCTGCTGCAATTGGTGTGGGCGGAAATGATCGGGAGAAAGTACGTACAGCAATTGAAAACCTGAAGAACATCCCCGGAACCGGTGGTGTTTTCAGTTTCTCTGCTGAAGATCATAATGGTCTTGATATTGATGCTTTTCAGATGATGACTGTTAAAGATGGAAAGTTTGTTGCGTATACCGGAAAATAATCCAGTATTGTTGACAATGTAGAATGGGCCGGACTGGAAGAGCTTTTTTTCAGTCCGGTTTTGCTTGTAATGAGTTATCAGTTGTCAATTTTCAGGTAAGACATTGAGAGACTGAACACTGACAACTGACAACTGAACACTGTTTTTCCCATGACCACTGAACTATTTATCCAATACCTGATGGCCGGCATCACCTATGGCAGCATTTATGCCATTGTCGCCATTGGATTTAATATTATTTATAACACCACGGGCATCATCAATTTTGCCCAGGGTGAATTTGTCATGTTCGGAGGGATGATAGCCATCTCTCTCCTGCAATATATGCCCATGCCTCTTGCCATTATTCTGGCAGTGTTAATTACCATGCTTATCGGAGCATTGATTGAAGTCTGTTTTATCCGTTGGCTGAAGTCTCCTTCAGTGTTACGTTTGATAATTATCACCATTGGTATTTCCATCATTTCCCGTGAAGTTGCGGTGCATATCTGGGGCGAGTCCATTCGTTCCCTTCCTTATTTTGTCGGGAATGAAATTAGTTCTGTTGCAGTGTTCGGAGCCCGTGTGTCATCTCAGGTGTTTTGGGTCATTGCAGCATCTGCTCTAATGGTGGTGTGTTTAGGGATTTTCTTTAAGACCACCTCTGTGGGCCGGGAGATGCGGGCCTGTGCGTCAAATCGTAAGGCTGCCACTCTTTGCGGCATCAATACTCAAAATATGGTGACCCTTTCTTTTGTCTTAAGTGCTGGTATCGGGGCACTCGCCGGTTGTGTTATGTCTCCCATCACCCATAGCCAATATGATATGGGTACGGGGCTTGCGATTAAAGGTTTCACCGTGGCCATTCTTGGTGGTCTTGGCAGTTCTGGAGGTGCGGTTGCTGCCGGACTTCTCCTGGGCATCCTCGAAGCATTTTCTGTTTCCGTTGTGCCGCTTGCTTTTCAGGATGCGATCTCCATTGCCATTCTGCTGATTATTCTCTTTGTGCGACCTCAAGGCTTGTTTGGATCAAAAGAGGCAGCAGGACTATCGGAGTTTTAAGTTTATGAAAAAACTGCTATCAGTTCTTCCCCTTCTTGCTGTGGTAATTGGGATTCATTTTCTGGCCAGTGCCACAGATACCATGTATTATCTGACTCAGATGACCATGTCAGCCTATTACGCACTGCTCATCATTGGGCTTTGCGTGTTAATGGGCTATGCCGGTCAGATTTCTTTGGGGCATGCCGGGTTTTTTGCCATTGGCGGCTATCTTTCAGCAGCTCTTACCACTCACAGCCTTGTCTCTTATCAGGATAATGCTGTGGTGAGTTTTCTTGATTCTGCAGGAATGCTTCTTGCCGGACATGACCTCTATGGCGAAGCTATCCTTGTGGTGTCGCCCTGGGCAGCATGTATTGTTGCAGTGTGTACCGCCGCTATTATTGCTGTGGTTATTGGTATCCCTGTCCTGAAGTTAAAAGGTCATTATCTTGCCATGGCAACCCTTGGTTTTGGTATAATCATCTATCGGGTGGCTTTGGCGCTCGAATATTTTGGTGAAGCGGATGGAATCTCAGAAGTTCCCGCCTTTGTTCTTTTACCAGGCTTAAGTGTCAGCGGGAACTTCAGTGATCGGGTGCAGAATTATTATATTGCCTGGGGGTTACTCCTGATTGGTATGGTTCTTCTTCTAAATCTTATTGATTCACGTGTGGGCAGGGCTTTGCGTGGTATTCATGGCTCCGATGAAGCAGCCGATGCCATGGGTGTAAACACTTCAGGGTTCAAGCTGCAAACTTTCGTTCTTTCTGCTGTTTTTGCAGCGATTGCCGGAGTTTTCCTTACGCATTATAATGGGGGAATCGGGCCTTCCGAGGCAGGAGTGATGAAGTCTGTTCGCTATGTGGCCATTGTAGCCGTTGGTGGTATGGCTCATTTGTGGGGAGCATTACTCATGGGGATTGTCCTCAATTTTCTTTCCCTGCGCGGCGTGTTTGGTTCCTATGATGACGCAGTTTTTGGTTTGATCCTGATTTTGATTATGCTTTTTGCTCCCAATGGAATCCTGAGCCTGAATATCCGCCATCGTCTAAAACAATTGTTAGGACGAGGAAAAACAGATAAGGAAGGGGAGGTGTAATCAGAATGGCACTTCTTGAAATAAATAAACTGAACAAACGTTTCGGTGGTCTCCTTGCCGTAAATGATGTTTCTTTTCAGGTTGAATCCGGACAAATTAAAGCAGTGATTGGGCCAAATGGTGCCGGGAAAACAACTCTGTTTAATATGATTTCCGGAACTTTTCCTGCAACTTCCGGAACGGTCTCTTTTCAGGGGCGTGAGCTTAATGGGAAAAAACCTTTTCAGGTAGCAGCTCTTGGCATGGCCAGAACATTCCAAAATATCAAAATGTTCAGCGGTATGACTGCTCTTGAAAACGTTATGGTGGGACGTCATGTGCTCTCCAGTGCCGGCTTTATGGCTTCCATGTTTCGAATGCCATGGACCTGGAAAGAAGAGAAGGAAATTCGTGATAAATCCATGGAGCTTTTAGCGCTCCTTGAGATTGAAGAGCATGCTCATACCGATGCACAAAGCCTGGCTTTTGGTCAGCAACGTGCAGTGGAACTTGCTCGTGCTCTTGCTTTGGAGCCATCCCTTCTTTTACTTGATGAACCCGCAGCCGGCTTAAATATTTATGAGACAGCAGAGGTTGGTCGTTTGATCACCAGGATTCGTGATCTTGGCATCACTGTTCTGCTGGTGGAACATGATATGTCGCTTGTTATGGATATCTCAGATGAGATTATGGTTCTTTGTTTTGGTGAAAAAATTGCTGAAGATACGCCCAAAAATATCCAGCAGAACCCGGAAGTAATTAAAATTTATTTAGGCGAAGAGTAAAAATAGAAATGCTGAAAATTCGTAATCTTGCATCCGGATACGGAAAAATAAAGGTATTAAAGAACATTTCCATGCATGTGAATCCCGGTGAAATTGTCACTATTATCGGAGCCAACGGTGCAGGGAAAACCACTCTTCTGTCCACAATAGCAGGCCTTGTTAAAGCAAATTCCGGGGAAGCAGAATTTAAAGGAACAAATATTTTAAAAACCAAAGCTGCTGCTATTCCCGGTTTAGGGTGTGTAATGGTGCCCGAAGGAAGACAGGTATTTGCCACTATGACTGTAGAAGAGAACCTGCTTCTCGGTGGTCATGTGCTTCAGAAAGAGGGCAATCGCTTTCTGTCCAGGTTAATGGACTATCAGTATGAACTTTTCCCTATTCTCCGTGATCGCAGAGATCAACTTGCCGGAACCTTATCCGGAGGAGAACAGCAGATGTTGGCTATGGGGAGAGCACTCATGTCAAAACCATCTTTGGTTATGATGGATGAACCTTCAACCGGGCTTGCGCCACTTATTGTTAAAGAAATATTTCAGATCATTGTGCGCCTCCGGGATGAAGGGAATACGGTTCTTTTGGTAGAACAAAATGCAAAAGCAGCATTGGGAATTGCCGATCGAGGTTATGTGTTGGAAACAGGGAAAGTTATTCTCCAGGGTCCTGCAGATGATTTACTGGCTAATCAGGATGTACAACGGGCATATCTTGGACGTGAAAAGAATGATTGATTTCAATAAATTTAAAAACCTTAAACACAAAGTTTAACTATGTTCTGGGAATCGGAAAAAGAATGTATGGCAAGGGAAGAGCTGGAGCAGCTTCAGCTTGAACGTCTTCAGTCTACTCTCTATCGGGTAGGTACTCATGTACCTTTCTATAAGCAAAAGTTTGATGAGATGAAGCTTGATTACGAAAGCTTCAGTTCTCTGGATGACATTCGTAAACTGCCATTTACCTACAAGCAGGATTTGCGTGACAGCTACCCCTATGGATTGTTTGCGGTACCTTTAAGCGAGGTGGTTCGCCTCCACTCTTCATCTGGAACCACAGGTCAGGCAACAGTGGTAGGCTATACCCGGAATGATATCAAAAACTGGTCTAATCTTGTGGCCCGTGTTCTTTGTGCTGCTGGTCTTACCGCCGATGATGTGATCCAGATTGCTTTTGGATACGGACTTTTTACAGGAGGGTTTGGGCTTCATTATGGTGCTGAGCGTCTTGGGGCTTCCGTCATTCCTATTTCTGCAGGAAATACCAATCGTCAGATTCAAATCATGCAGGATTTTAAAACAACTGCTCTTGTCTGTACACCATCCTACGCCCTAAATATTGTCGATGTTATGTTTGATATGGGTATCAATCCGGCAGGACTGTCACTTAAGTTTGGTCTTTTTGGGGCTGAGCCCTGGTCCGAGGCCATGCGCCTGGAAATCAATGAAAAACTGGGTATTCAGTCAACGGATAATTATGGACTCTCAGAAATTATGGGGCCTGGAGTTGCCGGAGAATGCAGCGAATGCAACGGCCTCCATATCAATGAAGATCACTTTCTGGTTGAAATTCTTGACCCCGACACAATGGAACCTGTCGAACCCGGTGAAGTGGGAGAGCTTGTAATTACCACACTTACGAAAGAAGCCTTTCCCATGATTCGTTACCGCACCAGAGACCTGACCCGGTTTATTCCCGACCCATGTCCCTGTGGGCGAACATTCAGACGTATGCAGAGGATTCTTGGCCGCACCGATGATATGTTGATAATTAAAGGCGTCAATGTATTTCCCACTCAGATCGAATCTGTCCTTTTTAATATCGATGGAACAGAACCTCATTACCGTATTATTGTTGAACGTGAAAACCATCAGGACAGGGCAACGGTTTTGGTTGAAGTAAAGGAGTCACTCTTCTCAGATCAAATGAGAAAACAGCGAGAACTGATAGATACCATTAGAAAGCAACTCAGCTCAGAACTCGGTATAGGTGTTGCTGTAAAACTTGTGGAAGAAAAAACTCTGGAACGTTTTGAAGGTAAAGGCCAGAGAGTAATTGATAAGAGAAAAATATGAATCGTTTTAAAGACAGGCCCGAGAATAGCCTCCGGGATGTATCATTGATATGGGATTTTCAACCTGGTGCCGATGCATCTCTTCTTATCCGTATGGGAGGAACCCATGTTCTATGCGGTATAAGTGTTGAAGAAAAAGTACCGCCTTTCTTAAAAGATACGGGAAAAGGCTGGATAACTGCAGAATATGGGATGCTGCCCTGTGCAACAAATTCGCGTTACAGACGTGAGATTGGCGGGAGATCTGGCAGAACTTATGAGATCCAGCGGCTCATTGGTCGCAGTTTACGGATGATGGTGGATCTCACAACCATTGGAGAGCGAACTCTGCGTGTTGATTGTGATGTGTTAAATGCGGATGGCGGCACCCGTACTGCCTCAATTACCGGCGGAGCCCTTGCACTGCGACATGCATTGCAGAAACTTGTTGATAACGGTAAACTGGCCGAGATGCCCAAACTTTTGCCTGTAGCTGCAATCTCAGTTGGGATCATTGATGGTAAAGCCTGCCTTGATCTTGATTATTCTGAAGACTCAAGAGCTGAGGTGGATGCAAATTTTGTTATGAGTGGTGATGGCCGTTGGATAGAAATTCAGTCCACTGCAGAAGGAAAACCCTTCAGCTCAGAATCATTTATGGCCATGACAACTCTTGCTGAAAAAGGAATCCAGGAACTCTTTGAGCTTTGGAAGAATTAAAAAGTGTTCAGTTAGTAGTGTTCAGTAACTGACAACTCAGACCGGCCAAGTGTTTACATTTCCTGTATTGTGTCATTGGCACGGCGAAAAAAAATTCACAGTAGTACTTACGAGGTCTGTAATGTATATTTGCATTGATTTTGATGGAACCGTTGTAGATCATCGCTATCCTTATGTGGGTGATCCAGCACCCTTAGCCGTAGATTGGCTGCAGCGATTTGTGGAACTTGGGGCAAAGCTTATTTTGTTTACCATGCGATCTGATGATGCAGAAGGCAAAGAATATTTGAGGGATGCAGTCCAGTATTTCGAGAAAAATGATATTGCATTATTTGGGATAAACCATAATCCCGATCAGGATTCATGGACCAAAAGCCCAAAAGCTTACGGGGAGTTATATATTGACGACTCGGCTTTCGGCTGTCCTCTGATTCATCCTCCCACTTTCAATCGGCCTTGTGTTGACTGGAAACTGGTCGGACCTGCAGTTGAAGCACAACTCCTGAAACAATAGAACACTAAAATTTAATGTCAGTTTTCGGGACAACGGATTTAGTGCCTTAGAAACGGGAACGAAATAACTTCCCCATTCATGCAATCTCAGCTTCGGGCCATCTTTGATTGATCCTGAACATTACTCCAGGGGCTGATCTATTGAGCAAAGGCTGTGCCAAAAAAGGAATAAACAATTAACTAATTGAATTGTTATCTTGACCTGAGTAAAGAGTATTCAGGTATCCTTCAGTTTGTTGAGCACCTCACTTTCCAGATCCAATAAAAATATTTTCTTATCAAGTCCTCCTGCATAACCAGTCAACTTTCCGGATTTTCCGATTACCCGATGACAGGGAACAACGATACCTATGGGGTTGAGTCCATTTGTTCTCCCCACTGCCCGTACAGCCTTAGGATTACATATTAAAAAAGCCTGCTCCGAATAGGAACGTGTCTCACCATACGGGATGGTTAAGAGAGCACGCCATGTCTTATTCTGGAATGTAGTACCGGTAAAAGCTATCGGCAGATCAAATTCTGTTCGATTTCCGGCAAAGTACTCTTGCAGCTGGGTTTGTGTTTGTCTTATTATTTCGTTGCTTTCATGTTTGAAGCTACTCAAAGTTGCCCGTATTTTATCTTCGTTACGGTCAAAAGTGATTGCTTTTAAATGATATTTATCAGCAGCAATAAATATTGAGCCTATTGGGGATGTGATTTTCTGATAGCAAATTGTCATGGTTGTTTTCGTTTGGAAAGGGTTTGGGCAAACTCATTCCAAATATAATGGGTTAAATAAGCATGGTTTGTTTGCCATAGAGATTCATCGACCAGCTTTTGTTCCAATGCTCTTTTGACAATGAGATCACTATCCGGGAATGCGTCTGCATCATTGAAACAACGCATCATGATCATTTCAGTGGTCCATGGGCCAATGCCTTTTATTGAAAGTAAACGTTTTCTGGTTTTCTGCAAATCCGAACTATAAGAAAAGTGCAGTGTACCCTCATGAACCATGGAAGATAGAGATCTGATTGCAGTGGCTTTGGTTTTTGTGATACCTATCGTTTCTATTTCAGCATTCATCAATTCTGCGGGAGAGGGAAAACCGTAAATTACGTTATCTTTGATGGGCGAACCAAATTGTTGAATCAGTCGGAAGAGTTTTTGGGAAGCTTGTTTTATTGAAATGAGTTGGCTTAAAATTATAGAGACAGCTATCTCGAATGGATCAAAACTTCCCGGCACGCGGATACCGGCCTGGTGAGTTGGGAGTGATTCAGGTAAATGAGCCGGGTTGTGATTCACGTCAAATAATCTTTTTATTTTTACCAGAGTATTACAAACCCGGTTTAGCTCAAAGCCTTTTAAACTGATTTTCAATGCATCCTGTGCTTTGTTGATTGTTACGTTAAGCGTAGCAAATGAATTCTTGTCAGGGACATAGCGTTCGTAAGAATGACTGTCTACTTTTTCAATCCCTTGAGCTGCATGTCTTCTTAAAAATGAGAGCACACTTTGAAAGTCATACGGTTTTCGTACTAATACATTTAGTATTATTTCATCTTCTTTATGAACAGGAAGTTTTTTGTTTCTGCGGAACTCTGAAGGTGGAATGTGATAAGATGATTTAAAGGCTTCGTTGAACCTTCTGATTGAGGAATAACCTGTCGCAAAAGCAATTTCGCCGATGGGTTTTTCTGTTTCCAGAATGAGTTGTTTTGCCAGGTGCAATTTTCGTGTTTGGATGATCTCAATGGGCGATGCCCCAAGATATTCATCAAATATTCTTCGCAGATGCCGGCCGGATAGCTCAAGAGTTTTAGCAAGCAACTCCACGCTTTGATTGCTCCCTGTACTTTCTTCGATTAAAAGTAGAGCATTGGAAACGATATTTTTTCCGGAATCAATGCTTTTGCAGCCCGGTGCCAGGTCGGGACGACATCTGAGACATGCCCGGTAACCTGCCTTTTCTGCAGCGCTTGGACTTTTATAAATAATAATGTTTTTGAATTTTGGTCTCGCTGGACAAACAGGTCTGCAGTAGATCTTTGTGGTTGTCACACCGCAGTAGAAACGACCGTCATATCGAGGATCTCTGCGCTTGATGATCTGTCTGTAGTCGGTGTCGGTTAATTGTTTCATGAGGATATAGTAACGTATCATGCATCAGATAGCTGGCGGTTTTCGGACATGGTCATTTATTTGTTTTGGTATCATATTTGGGGGAGTAAAGTAAGAATGAAAAAAAGATGCAGCTGGTGCAGTGGCGATCCCTTGTACCAGAGATATCATGATAATGAGTGGGGTGTTCCGCTTCATGATGATCAAAAATTATTTGAATTATTATGCCTTGAAGGTGCTCAGGCCGGGTTGAGTTGGATTACGATTTTAAAGAAAAGAGAGAATTACAGGAAGGCTTTTGATAATTTTGACCCTGAAAAGATTGCTCTTTATGATGATAAAAAAATCGCCACCCTTTTGCAGGATAAAGGTATCGTACGCAATAAATTGAAGGTGAACGCTTTTATTTCGAATGCTCGGTCATATCTGGTAATGTTAGAAAAAGGTGAAACGCTAAATGACTTCTTATGGAGCTTTATAGATGGTCGGACTATTCAAAACAGTTGGAAGGCACTAACCGATGTGCCCGTTTCAACACCCTTGTCTGATACAATTTGTAAAGAATTGAAGAGGCGTGGCTTCAAATTTGTTGGCGGTACGATCTGCTATGCGTATATGCAGGCGATTGGTATGGTAAATGATCATACGACCGATTGTTACAGGTATCTTGAATTGTGCTATAATGAGTAAGAGAGTGATGACAGGGAATGGAAGAATAAATATTAATAAAAACGAAAATCATGAATATATTGAATAAGCAGTCCGGCAGTGTTTTTATCTTTTGTTGTTTGTTTTTGTTTACAAATATTGGAGTGGTATCCGCCGTTCCCATTGAGCATCAATCATTTAAAGAATTCCTCAATTCTTTTTATTTGGAAGCTGCAAAAAAAGGAATTACACGTTCAACATATGATAGTGCCTTTGCTGATGTGACAGAACCCTATGCGGAAGTATTGAAAAAGGCGGAATACCAGCCGGAATTTACAACTAAAATATGGGATTACCTGGATGCCCGGGTTAATCCACGATCCATTGACGATGGACGCATCATGGCAGGAGTGTATGGAAGTCTTCTGCAACAGATTGAAGCAAAATTTGGTGTTGAAGCCCCTGTGATACTCGCAATCTGGTCCATGGAAACAAACTATGGGGCGGCACTTCTTCGCACCTCGCGTCTTTTTTATGTCCCAAGAGCGTTGGCAACCCTTGCCTATGCCGATAAACGTCGTCAAAAATTTGCACGTTCCCAGCTTATTGCGACACTTAAAATTGTCCAGGCAGGAGATGTGGGCCTTGAGCAGTTAAACGGTTCCTGGGCCGGTGCCATGGGACATACCCAGTTTATTCCCACAAGCTTTCTTGCCTATGGGGTGGATATGGATGGGAATGGTCGCCG
>DQVD01000132.1 GCA_015661935.1 Desulfocapsa sulfexigens
GACGCCCTTCATAGTCATCGCGATGACCAAACTCATATCCGGCTGAAATGGTTTTCATCCCCATTTCGTTGAATAATTCCTGGTAATGATGCGCTCTGGAACCACCAACAAAGAGCATGGCGGTCTTTCCTTCCGTACGACTTCGAACATCCGCCATCGTTGCTTCAACCTCAGGCATCTCCTCTTTAATCACTTCTTCTACCCTGTCGATGAGTCCCTGATCTTCAAAATAGGCGGCGATCTTTCGCAAAGACTTGGCAGTAGACTTAGCCCCGATAAAATTCACCTTGATCCAAGGAATACCAAACTTTATCTCCATCATGTCGCCCACATAATTGACGGAACGATGGCACATGACTGTGTTCAAATCAGCATGATGGGCTGTGGCATACTTCTCATAAGTAGAGTTTCCGGAAAAAGTAAGGATATTGGTAATCCCGCACTTTTTAAGGATACGATCGATTTCAAAACCATCACCACCGATATTATACTCACCCAGAAGGTTAATCTTAAACTTGCCTTCTACGGGCGTATCATCTTCACCGAGCATATGCTTAAATACCTGATTATTGGCAATATGGTGACCAGCAGACTGACTTACCCCTTTGTACCCTTCACAGGAGAAAGCAAAGACATTACAATCACCCAGTTTTTCCTTCATGCGCTTGGCTACGGTGTGAATATCGTCACCAATCAGACCCACCGGACAGGTGGCAAAGACGGTAATGGACTTGGGGTGCATGAGGTCATAAATCTCTTGAATAGCTGCTTCCAACTTCTTTTCCCCGCCAAAGATAATGTCCTGCTCCTGCATATCAGTGGAAAAGGAATAATTTATATAATTTTCTCCATCGAGTCCTGCATCGGTCTGGTTACGGCGAGTCAACCAGGCGTAAAAGCTGCAGCCGATAGGGCCATGCACCAGATTGACAATATCCCGGGTTGGTCCCATGAGAACACCCTTGCAACCCGCATAGGTGCAACCGCGCATGGTGATGATACCTGGGGTGGAACGGACATTGGCGGAAATTTCAGGCGTCTCGTTCCCTAACGCCTCGTTGATCATTATTTGTTTAGAGCGTTTACGGGCTACCTTGGGCGGATATTTTTTCAGCAATTCCGCTTTGACATCGGCAGGATCCCAATGCACCTTTTTTTTCTTGGTTGCTGTTGCCATTTCAGTACTCCTTATAGTTAGGCTTTTCATGAGTTAGTGTTTAAAAAGCCTGAAATCAGACGATGGCTTTTTCGCCTGTCTCACCAGTTCTTACCCGCACAGCATCCAGTAGTGGCAAGACAAAAACCTTGCCATCACCGGGCATGCCGGTCTGATTTGTATTGATTATCGTATCCACTACACACTCCACCATACTGTCTTCCACAACGGCAGTTAGGAGGCGTTTGGGATAGAGCTTCCCCTTTTCCCCGAGCAGGGCTGCGGCTTCCTCGTGGCCCTGTTCAGCCCCTTCGAGAATCTGCGGGTTTACAAAACCCTTGCCACGGCCATGAGCCTCATGAGCAAAGAAGGAATCCACACCACAATCAGTGAGAGCCTGCTTGGTCTGGTTCATCATATTTATACGCACTACAGTGACCACCTCTTTCATGCCGGTACCCCCTCAGAAGCGGCAGCAGTCTCCTTGGTGCCGGAACTGATTGTGTAAGACGCCTCAACATCACTAACAAAAATCTTACCATCACCAAAGGCTCCTTTGCCTGCTGAACGTGCCGTGTCCATAATGGTATCTATTATGAAATCTTTGTCCTCGGCATTCACAACACTCATCAACATCACCTTTGGGAGTTCATCATAAGTGATATCACCAATCTTAATTCCGCGCTGTTTACCGCGACCGGCAACGGCATATTTAGTAACAGCAGGAAAGCCAGCATCCATGAGAGCCGCCATGACAGCATCTGCTTTTTCAGGTCGAATAATTGAGCGAATCATTATCATCATAACTATATCTCCTACTTAACCGGGAGGTTGTATCACCAAACCGGTATTTTTTTTTGTTTGTCTTCAATAGAATTTGTCGAGTTACTTAGGCTGCCTCCATCAGGCCGTACTCCATGAGCAAATCTTCAAGTACCTCAACTTCCATCGGGGTAGGGATAGTAAACTCATCGTTTTCATCAATTGCCTTGGCAAGTTCACGATAAACCTGAGCCTGAGGGAGTTCTGGATTCCATTCAATAACGGTCTTACGGTTAATCTCGGCCCGCTGTACGTCATTGTGACGTGGCACAAAATGAATCATCTTGGTATTCAATTTTGCAGCAAATTTTTCGATCATTTCTGCTTCATTATCCACAGCACGAGAGTTACAGATCAGGCCAGCCAGCCGAACACCACCTGCCGCAGCAAATTTGACAATACCCTTGCTTATGTTGTTGGCCGCATACATGGCCATCATCTCACCGGACACAACGATGTAAATCTCTTCGGCCTTACCATCACGGATCGGCATGGCAAATCCGCCGCAGACCACGTCGCCAAGGACATCATAAAAAGCGTAATCCAGCTCCTCACTTTCTTCATAGGCACCGAGTGACTCCAACATATTAATGGAAGTAATGATTCCACGACCTGCACAACCAACTCCAGGCTCAGGGCCACCGGACTCAACACACCAGGTGCCGCCATAACCAGGTTTACGGATATCTTCGAGTTCAACGTCTTCCCCCTCTTCACGCAGGGTATCGAGTACTGATTTCTGGGCAAGACCGCCCAATAAAAGACGGGTTGAATCCGCTTTGGGGTCACAACCCACCACCATAATCTTACGATTCATTCCGACCAGTCCTGCCACTATATTCTGAGTTGTGGTAGACTTGCCAATACCGCCTTTTCCATAAATAGCGATCTTTCTCATGTTCAAAACTCCTTTCTGATGAAATTAACCGGCCAGGCTTCATAGACTTTATTCACAGCCGTAACTGGTATTCTGAGGCTCCCCTCTGTCGGACACCCCATGATTGTTTATGTCAATGACATTCCAAAGTTCGTGCCAGAAGATGAACTTTGAAACTTTCCTATTATTAAAAGGGGTTTAACGGGATTCCACAGAACTAAAGTCCCTTAAAGAGGCAATACCATTATTGTGGTATTGGTGACACTTTGGAAGAAACTCTACAAAAGGGAAGGGATTTTATCGAAAACCGGAAAAGTACAAGAATGTGAGAAAACAATTACAACAGCACAAAGTCGTGGGCTCTTGAAGCAGTTTTTACCGTAGAAACAGGCTATTTGGGGCATGGTACATTTTTTTGCAATGACACTAATTCAACACAAATAATCCTGGCTATGAATAAACAGCAGTGCGCTTTCCAAAGTCAGCCAGCAGAGGGTACGCATGGACAATACGGAAAATAATTCAGTAACAACAGGTTCGGAGCAAGCCGCAACGTGCCACCTGGAAACCCAGAAACTTCAAGCCCTTGCAGAGGTTTGCAAACTCATCGGACAAGTGGTTCATCTTGATACCACTCTGGGTAGAATCCTGAAGGTGCTTCACCATATTCTGCATATGGAGCGTGCCACCCTTGTTCTTCTTGACACAACCAGACAGCGACTGGTTATCAGAGCCTCCCATGGCCTCACAGTGGAAGAAGAACGACGTGGAATATATGGTCTCTCTGAAGGTATCTGCGGACAGATTTTTCAGTCCGGATTGCCCTGTATCGTACCTGACATCAACAGCGAGCCCCTGTTCCTGAATCGTACCGGAGCAAGAAGCCAGATAAAAAAAGAGAGGCTCTCTTTTCTCGGGGTCCCAATACAAGTGGAAAAAAAAAGTGTGGGAGTACTCACCGTCGACCACCTTTTTGGGCCCGATGTTTCCTTTGAAGAGGATATGAGTTTTCTTGAAATTCTGGCCACCCTTATTGGCCAGTTTCTGGTGCTCCACGATGCCATCTCTCGAAAGGAAGAAAAACTCATTGAGGAAAACAGATCCCTGAAAGCTGAACTGCACAGTCGCTTCAACCGCCATTATATTATTGGCGACTCACCTGCGATGCAGGAGATATATTGGCTCATTGAGAAGATTGCTCCCAGTAAGGCCACGGTTCTCCTTCTTGGTCAGTCCGGTACCGGAAAGGAACTGGTCGCCCGTGCCCTTCATGAGACAAGCACGAGAAAAGACAAACCCTACATTAAGGTTAACTGTGCAGCACTTCCTGAGAACCTGCTGGAAAGTGAACTGCTGGGGCATGATAAAGGTGCGTTTACCGGAGCTACGGCAACAAAGCCTGGCAAGTTCGAGTTGGCAGACGGCGGAACTGTCTTTCTCGATGAAATTGGTGAGCTGCCCATTCTCCTTCAGGCAAAGTTGTTGCGGGTAATTCAGGAACAGCAGTTTGAGAGAATCGGCGGCACGCGTACTCTCACTGTGGATGTCAGGATTATTGCCGCCACGAATGTCGACCTGCAGGCAAACGTCGAACAGGGCCTTTTCCGAAGTGACCTCTACTACCGGTTGAATGTGGTTCCCATCCAACTTCCGGCACTCCACGAAAGACGAGGAGACATCCCATTACTCATCGATCACTTCCTCCGTGCAAGTAATGAACGAAACAACAGGGAAGTTAAGCTGACAAGGGATGCTCTCGATTTTTTAACTGCCTATGACTGGCCCGGAAACGTTCGGGAACTACAGAATTTTATTGAGCGGCTGGTAATACTTGCTGATAGGCAGATCATTCAAACTGAAATGCTGAAAACACATCTGAGTGGAATTTCAACACCGGCTCCGCAAAGCAGCGCCCCCCTGACACTAACAGCGCAACAACCGCATACTGTTCGTGACTCTCTGGAGGATCTGGAACGACAGACAATTGAGGCATCTCTGCGACGAAACGGCTGGGTGCAAGCCCGTGCCGCAAGGGAACTTGGTCTCACCCAACGCCAGATTGGCTATCGTATCAAAAAATTCAATCTGTCAAAACCCGCTTTTGCACGTGCCTGATTAACATTGCCTAAAGGTGTTATCCAAGGGAGCTCGAAAGAAAAAAAAATCATCTAATCCTGCTCGCCTTTTCGTCCGTCTTCTTCGTGTTGGCAATAGTTACATAGCGTTCCTATGCGCTTATTGCCACCACAAAGAAGACAAACGAAAATTCTGCGCATTATTTGGATAATTATTTCTTTCCATCTCCTTAAGCCCTCTCGTAGGCATCTGGTTCATACCTCAGAACCCAGCAAACCGATAATTTCACGATCACTCAAGGGACGTTGCAGGCTTACAGCGAGTGAGCGTACCCGCCGAGTAAGGTGCACAAGACCGGGCTCATCCGGTAATGTCATACCGAGTCGGCTGAGAGTGGCGCAAATACTGCGTCGACCGGCCTGGCGCCCTATAAGAAGCGTTCGTTTGGCACCGACACTCTCGGGATCAAAGGGTTCATAGGTGACAGGATCGGCCATAATTCCCTGGAGATGAATACCGGTCTCGCATGAAAACAGATTCGCTCCGATGACAGGACGGGTCAAGGGGATCTCCTGTCTGCACTCCTGAGCCACCATCCTGCTTAAGTCAGAGACGGCAGTAATGTTGTAAGTACCTGTTTTCTTCTGCAGAGTAATAAAAGCGAGGACTTCCTCAAGACGACAGTTTCCCGCCCGCTCACCAAGTCCCAGCAAGGTTGCATCTCCCCACAGTGCGCCATTTTCCAGACCGGTGATGGTGTTGGCTGTGGCCATTCCAAAATCATTATGACAATGAACGCCAAGCTCCATCTCAAGTCCGCTCATCTTTTCAAGCAACCTGGCAATATCGGTGGGACTACAGATACCCACCGTATCTGCAAGGCGCAGACGGAAGGCTCCTGCCTCTTCTGCTGCCCGGGCCAGTTCCAGAACAAAACCGATGTCTGCCCGGCTGGCATCTTCGAGGCCAAGCGCTACCTTGGGAACTCCGGCGGCCAAAGCCTGTTTGATAGATTTTCTCAGTTGTCTCAAGGCCCATCTTCTATCCTTTCCCAGTTTTTTCTCAAGGTGGAGATCGGATGCCGGGATTGACAGAGAAAGGCAATCCGGGGTAAGAGATGCTCCATGGTGGACATCTGCCTCCATGCAGCGACACCAGAGAGAAAAGGCCTGCTGTGGATATGCAGTACGGATGTATTCCGCCAGGGGAGCGAGGTCGTCATTTTCCCTGCTGGCGACTCCTAGCTCAATTTCGTCAACACCCACTTTTACAAGGCCATCGACTATCTGTTTTTTCACCTTCAGGTCAAAATATACACCCGGAGCCTGCTCTCCCTCCCTCAGGGTTGTATCAATAATCCTTACCGGCTTCCAGTTACATTCTTTCATCACAACACATTTTCACTATCTGTTTCATATTACAATCAGCACTCCTCAATCCGTCTTCTGAACCTGCTCAACTGAGCAGTACGAATCTTCTCCATGTCGAGATGGTAAATACCCGAAGGAAAAAGAAACTCAGCAACCCCTGTATCAAATATTCGCTTGACCTCATATTCGTCATGGGCCACATCACGCTGATACATATAGTTGAGATATGAGCTGTTGGTATGAATAATGAACTCTACCCGCATACCGCCCAACCGGGCAAAAAACTTGAGCATGGGAGTTTTTGAGGAACTTCCGGTTGCAGACCCTCCATACTCTCCTTCGGTCAGTGTATCTGAGATGTCCTCCAGGGTCATAAAAGAATCTGCCCTCACTGCACTTTTTGTTAAATGCCGGAGAAAACGCTTCACATCACTGATTGAATTGAGCACCGCCATCAAACCTAACTCATCATCTACAGCGATTGCCGGGTTCTTCTCATTTTTCCTGAGCAGCTTAAGCACCTTGGCTGCAGGTGGTTTTTTCCTGATTGTCACATAGATGGGAATGTCACTTCCCTTATCAGCAAATCTTCGGCGTTTGACCAGAGTCAACTTCTCACCGGCTGCAGGAGTTATTGCCAAAGCTTCTGTCTCGCTAAGCACATTCACATCAATGCATCGAAACTCTTCAGCATTATGCCTGCTATGAAGGTAACAGATTTCCAGATCACCAATTTTTGAACTCGGGCTCCAGACAAAATCGTTGAGAAAGATTAAAAAATCTGCAAACTTCTGTTCAATCTGTGTTTCCCGCTCCCTCTGATCAATTGATCCGGCCAAACTCATGAGTGCCAGTTTTCGCTTTGCTTCAAAACGGGCCTTACGATGGAAACGCTCATCGAACAGGACGAGCAGTAAAGCCACAGGATCATGCATGGTCTCTATCTCATTTGTCGTCTCGATGTGTGAACTGTATGGCGCCAGCACCTTTGCCCGCAGCGAGTTGATCACATCATCTGCTGTTCTGGCATAATCCTGCAAGTAACGATCAACAACCTGTACATCCCCCTGAATGCTGAACATATCCCTGAGAAGCTGGCGGGCACGACCTGTCTTTTTTACTCTTAATTTTTCATCATGAATCAGCAGCAATATTTCATCAAAAGTCGACACGCTCAAGAAGTCGAATATCTGGCTTCTTACGGCCCGATATTTCGTCCTCACCAGCGGGGCTCCAGCCATTGCTCTGGACCACTCTTTGGATTCTCTGGAAAAAGGGTGAGCAAAAGGTGGAATATCGCCTACTGTAAAAGGTCCACTCTGCAGCATGGAAGTAAAAACAGATTTTTCACTTAGAATATTCATCGGTTATCGGGTTTTAATGATGGCAGAACATTTCCTCAAAGAGTGGTTTTTATTTTTTTGTAAATGACATAAAGTTAACAATCAATTTCCTGAATACCTTCCTGTTGGTCTCGAGGAGCTTCTCTGCCTGATCCAAAAATAATTCCCCGGGATTTTCTTCAGGCAACTGCTCTTTCACGTAATCAGGAACGTTTTTTACCCACCTGGACACATCATCAGGGTGAGCGATATGGTTGTTACATCGCATAGCGATGATATGGGGGCACCCTTTTATTGTAAATGCCTCCACAACACATTCACGTGAAGTTGCAAGCAGAAGACAGTTCTGCGGTACAGGTGTGAGCATGGGCGGATTATACCATTGTAAAAGTGAAATGTTTGGCGGTATTCCATTAAACAGCGGATGCTCCCTTCCGTCATGGGTAAGATAACCTTCAATAAATCCTGCACTGTTCATAAAATCAGGGGTCACTGTGGCTCCAAATGCCTCTGCCAGAAGCTGGTACCCTGACCCAAAACCCAGGAAAGGCTTATTGAGAGCCAGCCAGTCCCGTAAAAATTGCTTCTCCATTTGAAGGGCGTGAATATGTTCACCCAAATTTCCATTTGCCGGGTAACCTGGCAATATCAGTGCATCAAAATCGGAACAATCAGGTAGACTTTCTCCTGAGTTTTCAACTGTGTATATTTCAACTGAGAATTGACCTGCCAGATTACTTAAAAAGTTTCCTGCATTTTGCCACTTCCCATGTTGTAAAACAAGAAGCCTGCTCTTCATAGTACAGTTTATTTTTTCCTTTTCCTTTTATAAGTGGCCGGCAGATTGAACACCATTGTTTTATCCACTATCCGGTTTCCTGCAGCAACTCACATTACAAGTTTCAGGCCATTTTGTTATAAACTCGTAAATTAAGGAAATAATACTGTGTAGCCTTGTGTACCAACAACAATCCCCATCTTTTTTTTCTTATCCATTATCCCCTACCCAAACGCCAACGCACACCTAATTACATATTTGTGCAACTAGCAATAACAACCTAACATATTTGTGATACTTGCGCTTTTCGCAACAGTCTTTATCTTCCTTAAAGCCATGCAACCTGCTTACTTCACACGCTATTTA
>DQVD01000272.1 GCA_015661935.1 Desulfocapsa sulfexigens
CATAACGATAGACAAGCATTTCAAGCTCCACTAACGCTCGGTTACGCCCCTCAGGGTCAATAAAATTTATTAGATCTGGGGACACCATACTTAATTTCTGACATGTTGGCATCGAAAAGATAGGTTAAAGATATGGCACGAAGGGAAAAAGGGGTCGGGAAAAATTCAAGACAGGTAGCTTTCAATCTTCAAGGCACCGTGAAAAACTCCCAGGATATCGATGGGATCATCGGTGATGATGTAGGCAATCCGGTAATGCCCGTATAGAAGAATACGAACCTCTCCTTCCGATTCTTCACGGTATTTGTAGCCAAGTCTAGGGAAATCGCTCAGAAGCTGAGCTTTATCATAGATGCCGGAAACTACTTTACCGGCTGCAGTGGGGTTGTCCTGGGCAATATATTCGTAAATCTCACGCAACCATTGTTCAGCTTCGTGCGACCATCTTATTTCTGCCATGCTCTGATCCGGCCAGCCATTTCATCATTCGATATAACCCGACCGGCACGAACATCAGCCAGACCACGATCAACCATTCTTTCAAAAGCCAGTTCCCGCATTATTTCTTCATAAGAAGCATCTTCCGGCTGTGATAGAACAACTTCTGTAATTTTTTCTTTCACTGTTTGTGTCTGCATTCCTGTCCCCTGTGTGCTGAAAAGAGGCTCAACTGATCCCCATGAGCTTTTTGTTTTTATCTGCAATAATTTCAAGGTATTGGAGAAGACCTTTGCGCTGCTAGTCTGAAAAGGTCTCCACCACCTTCAATCTTCGCCATAAATTGGTAAATTTATCATTAAAGTTGGTAGGCTGTTTTTTTACTCCAAGTAGTTCGTCTGTGCTGATTCTCAAAGCCCTGGCCAAAGGAACAATAAGATGAGCAGGTGGGTATTCTGTTTCTCCTTCATAGTACGCGATAACCCTCTTTGACACATCAATCTTCTCGCCTAATGCCTGTTGAGCAAGACCGTTTACCTTTCTGAGTTCAGCCAGCCTTTTTCCAAAATCTATTGTAGTCGTTTGTTTCTTTATGATGACTACATAATAACATCTTTTTTAAATAAAGGAACTTTACCATTGACACCAATGGTACGAAAACCGTATCTTTCTGCAAGCGTTTTTTTTATTATAAAATATAAAAAAAGCCCATCAACTTCTCTAACTTTGACGAGCAAGAAAGGTGATGGGCTTAGCACCCGGCAGAGAAGCACCGGAAGATACCTATCCTCTACCGCATCTCCGCCCTAAACACAACCATCGGAGTGAGATCTGGGGACAGAGATCTGGGGACACCATACTTAATTATTGACATGGAGATTATTAAGAGATAACTTGAAGTATGGCACGTATAGCAAGGGTAGTGGTACCCGGTATTCCACACCACATAACACAACGAGGTAATAGGCGGATGGAAACATTTTTTTCTGAGGCCGACTACCAAGAGTACCTGTACCTGATGGCCGAATGGTGCAATCGTTGCAAGGTAGAAGTGTGGTCGTATTGTTTGATGCCTAATCATATACATATTATCGCCATTCCTGAAACTGAGGATGGTCTACGTCGTGCGATTGGAGAAGCACATCGCCGTTATACCAGGTACATCAATTTTCAGAAGAATTGGAAAGGACATCTCTGGCAGGGGCGGTTTGCCTCTTTTCCGATGGATGAGGCTTATACCATTTCCGCAGCTCGTTATATTGAATTAAATCCAGTTAAGGCAGGCATAGTAAAGAGAGCGGAAGAATATAGATGGAGCAGTGCGAAAGCTCATTTGACTGGAGAGGATGATATATTCGTAAAAGTCAAACCCCTGTTGGGGATCAATCCAGATTGGCAGAGTTTACTTTTAAGTGAAGTGCATGATGACGAATATGCCATTCTCAGAAAGCATGAACGAAGCGGTCGGCCTCTTGGATCGGAAGTGTTTTTGGATCGAATGGAAAATCTCACATCCCGAATACTAAAAAAGCAGAAACCCGGGCCAAAGAAAAACAATTAAGTATGGTGTCCTCAGATCTTCGCCTTAAAAAGAAATAAGGAAAGCGACAAGTGGTTCGAAGAAGAAGATTTAGAGTTTAAATTAGCAGCTTAATTCCGTCCGCACAGCTCGAAATGTTTTGAGCCGATACTGTGTAGAACATAACATTGCTAAATCGCGTGCCAATACTATCGAATCTCTCTATAGTAGCAGCCAATCCGGGGAAGATATACAGCTAACAATTAGAAATTCATGATGCACCTCTATCTCAGTCGACGAATAAAATATCTCTTTAGAAAATATGATTGGATAAGCATTATTGTTGTTCTGCTTATTCTGCATTGTATTTCCGCCGGGTTATTGCTGTTTTTTGATTACGGGGCTTTTGCTGAAGAGACCATCTCGAAAACGTTATGGAAGGGGACATGGTGGTTTTTCGTTACAGCCACTACAGTCGGCTACGGGGATATTGTTCCAACGACGATTTCCGGTCAGATAATAGCAGTCTTTGACATGATTTTCGGCATCGGCCTGATGTATACCATTATTGGTGCCGGTGCTGATAAGGTTATAGAGAGAAGGAGAAGAAGGATGAGAGGCCTGTCGCAGTTGAACCTACATGAACACATCGCCCTGTTGGGGGGAGGCGCGGAACGAAAAATGCGCAATCTCATCAAGGAGATTCAGTCAGATCCTCTCTATAAGGGTGTTGAACTGGTTGTCTGTTCAGACCACTATGATGAAAACCCGTTTAATGATGATGTGGAATTTGTCAGGGGAAGAATCGGTGATGATGATACCCTTACACGGGCATGTGTTGAGCAGGCTAAGGTTGTCATAATCTACGGTATTAGTGACGAAGAAACAATTCTGACGGCCCTTGCGGTAGATGAAATCAATAGGAGTGCTTTTACCACGGTTTATATTCGTGACAGGGTTAATATCAAACACATTCAACGGATTAATAAGGTTCGCCATGCTGGTATTGCGGGCAAGCGATATGGCAGGATCAGGGTTATTACCCGCATTAATGATCTTATGCTGGCAAGGGAGATCTCAAACCCGGACCTCTCTGAGGCGATACTCCAGCTGATGAACAGAAAAACCGGTAACACCTTTTACTCTATCGAGGCATGGCCGGAGCATGATTGTGCTTTACAATTGCCCGCTGTTCGGCAGATGCTGCGTGCCACTGATGCGCACGCCCTGCTTGTCGGGGTTCGTCGTTTTGAGGATGGTTCCATATGTACGAATCCGCCGGAAGATCTTGAAGTGAATTCAAATGACCACCTTTTTGTCATTGCTGCTCATCGACCGGTCATTGAGTGGACACCTTTGTTGGAAACAGCTCAGAGAACTGATATCCGGCATCCGTGATAACGAGGCAATATGTTTGCTGCACTTCAAGAATATGGGGTCAAGTCTTAAAATAGCAGTTTTTGTCTTCCGCACCAGCGGAAAAACTAAGGGCAGGAGGTTGATTTAGCAAGGAATGTCGAGCATGCTCCAGCGCAATGTCGCATAAGGCCGATCGGTTATGTTTGGTGGCCCACCTATGCAGCACAGCCTTGCAATCTCCCCCCGTCGGAACGTACAATCCCGATTGGATTATTTCCTTTATGGAAGGAACAGTTAAGCCTGTCTACTTTGTTGCGGAAACAAAAGGCTCCATGTCAACAATGGAGCTGAGGGAAATTGAAAGAACAAAGATTCAATGCGCCCTAAAATTTTTTGATGAAATCAACCAGAAGATTGACCCGAAGAAGGTGAAGTATGATGTGGTTGACGGGTACGGTAAGTTGATGAATATTGTACGGGTAAGATGAGTACTCCTGCATAACCTTAATCCTAAAGCAACGAGGCAATTGAATTCCTGATTCAATTGCCTCGTCCTGTTCCTAATTGTTTAGTTTCCTAGTCTATAAAAGCTGCCATAAAAACAAGATCCCGCAAGAAAGTATCGAGATCAGAACCCCAGAGATACCATCAGAGCACTTTCACTCCTCAAGGATATTGAATAGAATCAAACGATACTAAAAAGTTTCCCTAGTTCCTTTTATGCCCACCATATTGATCGTTTTGGTGGATTTCCGTTTTTCTCAAAAACATCGCCAGACTCTTTAAGAACCGTATC
>DQVD01000411.1 GCA_015661935.1 Desulfocapsa sulfexigens
ACACGAAGTTCCCATTTTCAGTCCTGCTACAGACACCTGAGTATTATACTATAATATCTTGGGGCTTAACTATTGTCAAGAAAATGCAGCAACACATACAACATAGTGTGGCCCCGTGGAACATGGGTACAATATCGAGGCGTCTTCACATCTGTTAAGCAAAAAAGAAGCCCCATCAGAACATATCCTGACGAGGCTTAGAAAAATGCTTAGATAAGAGTTCTAATTAACAGCTGGTACCTGACCACCTTGCATACCTTTACCCCTCACCATTCCTTTGCGACCATGATGAAAACCGGGGCCATCGCAATTTCCACAACCACGTCTTTGCCCTATAACATCACCTAATCCGGCAGCCTCGGCCTTTGCACGCATTGAAACACGCAAATCGAACAATTCACCGGCTAATTCACTAACTTTTTCGATATTTGGTTCCTTAGAGTTCATTAAAGCTCTTTTTTGAGCACTTTTAACAACAATGCTTTTCCGCAGATTTTGAGTATCTTTAAAAAATACATCAAACTTTGTTTTTGTGGCTTCATCCATTTGAGCAGGTACCTGCATTCCCATTGCCTGACCATTACAGCCATTATGCCCTCTCATACCACCATGTCCCCTATACGCTGAAGCCTGATAGAATCCTGTTAAACCAATAATCGAAACCAGTGCTGTAATTGCAAGTACTTTTTTCATTGTTTCATCTCCATGAAGTTAAATTGCTGGTAGCAGACTTTGCTACTCTTTTTCTATCTTTTTAGCAATAGCCGTGCCAGCGACTGCTAACGAACTTAACATACTGTTAATTAAATATTATTAAAAATATCTCTTTTCCAACAAATCCTGGTTAGACACACAACAGGGTAGCTTTTACCTAGCACAATGTGTCACTCGGGTAAATATTACTCTTTCCAGATTTTTATAAATTTTAATTGAGTCCAAAAAAATAACCCCTCTGGAACAGACCAGAGGGGTTACAGGGAGGGAAAGAAAAATGAAGTTCATTTCCCTTTATCAATACAACAAGCGTGCCAACTAGCTTACTAAAAACACAACGTACTGCTTTAACTAGACTATTTCATTGACATGCAAATGTATACAAGAAACCACCCTGTCAAAGTGTTTCATTTTTACCCACCCTGCTCCATATGGTGTGTATTTTCTATACAACAAAATACTTAATTAGCAAGGGGAGCCAAATAACTTAAAAAAAAATAATGGAATTGTTTTTCGTATTCAAGACGCGAGGCGGGAGCATAAAGGTTTACGTGACCAGCGAGTAACGCAGAAGACAAAAAAGGCATTAATTTGTTTAAGTTATTTGGCGTACATTCCTTAGTCAATTTCTACTACGCCGCCTCCACGGCGGGCATCAGCTGCCCCCTCAATACCAGGGATCACAGCATGAACCCCACCAAAATAGACACCTTTTGCATCCCACTCGTTTAGTTTTACACGACCAGCTAGCGTTTCTATGGCCTTTTCAGAGAACCCGGGTTCAATCTGCACCACCTCACCATCCCAATGTAGGCGCGGAGCATCTATGGCATCCTGAAGGGAACGTTTGAAATCAACAACCTGATATAATACCTGAGTCACAGCGGTTCTGATTCTTTTGGAACCACCACTTCCAATAACCAACTTCACATCACCATCTTTTATAAGCAAAGAAGGCGACATCATAGATCCTACACGTTGCCCTGCTGGACCTGAATGGAAACCTTCCGGATGAAGATCATCCTCACCCATCATATTATTAAGCATCACTCCTGTACCTGGCACAAAGTATCCGGAACCTTCACCATTTGAACATGTCATGGATGCGCAATTTCCATTTTTATCAGCAATGGAGATGTGAGTTGTTCCACGAGGAAATATTCGTATATTTTCTATACTTTGTTCTCCCTGTGTTGAATTGAAAAAAGCCTTTAAATCTTTTTCATTGCTGAAACCACTTTTACGTATTTTTTCAATTTCCTGCATTAATCCAGTGGTGTGCAGAAGATATTCACCTGTTCCATACTCATAGTCAGGGCTGCCGTATAATGATTGTAGAGAAAGAGATAAACCGATTAAAGCTCCACCCATAGAAGGTGCAGGAGAAGTAAGGAGTTCATAATCCCTGAATGGTACTGCCATGGGAGTTCGTTCTTTAACTTCATAGGCAGCAAGATCCTGATGAGTTAGCAAGCCGCCATTCTCCGCCATATCCTGAGATATCTTTCTCGCGACCTCTCCATGGTAAAAAGTATCTCCACTGCCTGCTGCAACCATCTCAAGAAAGCTGGATAATTCATTATTAACCTGCTGATCACCTTCTTTGAGATAGTTCCCGCCCGGTTTATAAATTGCGTTTCCTTCAGGTAATAATGTCATGATGGGATAAAGTAATTTAAGAAAATAGGCCTGCCTCTCATTTACGACATGGCTTTTAGCAAGTTCAATGGCTGGTGCCAAAACATCGGATAACCTCATAGATCCGAGACGTTTATGAATATGCAGTAACCCTTTCAATGTTCCCGGAACTGCAACAGAACCAAGGCCAACATTAAAAACCTGCTTACTTCCTGAGAACTGGACCGTAACCGGAAAGAAATGCGGCTCATCCACACTCTCTTTTAAACCAAGGCCAGGTGTATCCACAAAAAAATCAAAAAAGAGATTTTGCCCTTTTTCTGCTGAATGACCAAGTAAAAGCCCTCCCCCACCAAGATTGTTCAGGGCAGGTTCCACTACAGTTGAGGCAAAACCGGCTGCAACAACAGCATCAAAGGCATTTCCTCCTTCTTTTAATATGGTTCCTGCTGCTTCACTCACCAGAGGGTGACCGGAAGCAATGATTGATTTACTATATTTACTCATGTCCAAAAATTCTCATGTGATTGTTTAATTATGTCTTTAAAGTCCTTACTTTTCAAATAGGCGCGTCTCTGGTAATCGGCTCCCGGACCATCCTTCAGGATTCTATCAAGCATATTCATATATCGCTCAGATCCAAAACGATTAACCATGGGTTGAACTTTCTCAACCAGGCTTTGCACTCCCTCTCGTATGGTCATTTTCCCTCCACCTAGGAAGCCGAGTGGATCTAAGAAAGTTCCAGCAAGGCCATACCGAACCGCCTGCCACTTATTACTTCTTAAAAATTGCTGGTTGCAGGAAACAGCGTCCAGCTTTGATTCCGCAAGAGTTGCTACAAAAGCCTGAATCAGGGCAGTAAGCCCTAAAATATCACCAAATTGTGTGGGGAGATCACAGGCACGTATTTCAAGAGTTCCAAATCCGGGGTGTGGTCTTGCGTCCCACCAGAGATCCTTGATTGATTCTATAACACCTGCATCACGTAATAACTTCAGATCATAAAGAAAAGTTTCCCAATCGCCTATTTCCTCATAGATTCCAGCAAGTGGCAGTGCCTCAAAAAGATTTGTTCTATAGGACATCAATCCTGTATCCCGACCTTCATAAAATGGAGAAGAAGCCGATAAAGCAAGAAAAAGCGGAAGGTAAGGCTGGATTTTATCACATACCTTTATTGCAGTATCTCCATCAATCATACCAACGTGCACATGAAAACCCTGAGAGATAAAACGCCTGCCCACAATTTGTAATTCTTCCATGATCCGTTCATATCGGGGATCGCTGGTCAAAAGCTGATCTTCAGCACGGGCAAAAGGATGAAGGGAAGCAGCATAAAGAAGGCAATTATTCTCAGCTGCCAGTTCTTCTGCCATGGAACAGGTCTGAAGCAGATCATTTTCAACATCTCGAACGTTCTTACAAATACCAGTTCGTATTTCCAGAATAGAGCGTATCCATTCCTGAGTTATTCGCGGACGTAAAATGGCCGGTGCTGTTTCAAGTAAAATTGGAGCAAAGGGAGCAAGATTAAGAGTATGTTTATCCAAGGTCTGGAATTCAAGCTCCACACCAAGAGTATAGGAAGGACTGAATTTAAATGTAAGTGGAGTTTGTTCAGTCTCTGTTGGCATTGAAACTCCTTTTTCCTTATAGTTCCCGATATTCCTGATGATATGTCTGGGCAACTTGTGCATACCAGGACGCACCTACCGGAAGAACACCATCATCAAAGTCAAAAGTTGGACTGTGGGCAGGGCCTGTCTGATCAGAAACTTTAGCTCCAAAGCGAACCATACATCCTGGAATTTCCTTGAGATAGAATGCAAAATCTTCTCCACCAAGACTCGATGGTCCCTGCGAAATAACATTTTTCTCAGCCACAACTGTTTGAGCAGCAATTCTTGCGATGGATGCGGCAGTACAGCTGTTAATCACTGCCGGCAGAGATTCGAAGAATTTTAATTCTGCCTTTACGTCATAGTAAGAGGCAGCACCATTAACCATTCTCTTCAATCCGGCAAGCATACGTTTTCTTGCATCTTGATGGGTGGAGCGAATTGTTCCTTCAATACTTGCCTCTCCAGCAACCACATTATGAATTTCCCCTGCCCTTATCTTACCAACAGTCAATACCGCAGCATGATTAGGGGAAACCTCCCTTGAAACAAGTGACTGCAGGGAAGTAATCAACCCTGCTGCAGCGACAATGGTATCCTTACACTCATGGGGCCTTGCGGCATGCCCACAGCTCCCCGTCAATTGAATTAAAAAAGGATCTGCATAAGCACAGATAATACCTTCATCAACGGTTATAATGCCGGTTTCAAAGTGAGTATCTATATGCCCGCTGAAAATTGCAGCAAGATCCTTAATACCACCTTCTTCAATCATCTTCTCAGCGCCGTTACCCTTTTCTTCTGCTGGCTGAAACAGGAATCGTACCCTGCCGGGGAGTTCCATCTTCTGTAAAAGAGCAGCGGAACCGAGTAACATTGCAACATGTCCATCATGCCCGCAGGAATGCATGATTCCCGGGTTAGTTGACGCATAACCAAGTCCTGTCGCTTCAGTAATTGGAAGGGCATCCATATCAGCTCTTAAACCCACAATGACAGGAGCATTAGGAGGACCGATTTCTGCGACTAAACCTGTGCCGGCAATTCGTCGTACAGGCTTGATATCGATCTCAGAGAGTTTTTGGTTAATATATGCAGCAGTGGTCAGCTCTTCGAATGAGAGTTCAGGGTGCTGATGGATTGTTTTTCTGATGTCCCGCATCCATGAATACAACTGAGGGCTTATATTGGGAACTGTTTTCATTACATTAAATTCTTTTTTTCTCTGGAATAACCATCAATCGATCCGAATGGAACCAACATCACGATCGTCATTTTTATCATTATTCTTTTCAGATTCCTCTTCCACTAATTCTTCCTGTTCTGGAGAAATAAATCCCGTTTTTTCTTCTGTAATATCCATGGCAGCAGGCTTTTCCATTATTTCTTCCCTTACAGGAAGCTCTTTCTCTTTGGATTCTTCATCTAAATTCGGCAGACCATAGCCAAAAGGTTGTTTAAATACTGCAATAACACCATCGGTTACTTCCATAAAAGAAACAAGCTCCCAACCAGACCTCCCATATTCGTTCAGAGTAATTTCAATTTCATCTTCATCCAGAAAAGAGCTTCCCAGTAAGCCATCTTTTTTCAAACTAAAGTGTACTGTCTTATAGCTCCAACGCATTTTTGACCCCATAATCAATCACAATCCAATAAACTCATCATCACGAAATTGTCCCT
The DNA here is from genome assembly GCA_015661935.1 of Desulfocapsa sulfexigens. GTDB lineage: Bacteria > Desulfobacterota > Desulfobulbia > Desulfobulbales > Desulfocapsaceae > Desulfocapsa > Desulfocapsa sulfexigens_A. The sequence continues at coordinate 5,658 of DQVD01000411.1, forward strand.
CGTAGAGTTCACCTTTTTTCGTGGTCAGTTTTCCAAAACCATTTCTCCGCCCCATTGAGAATTCACCTTCATAGCGACTCCCGTCAGCAGAAATAAGAACAGCATCTCCATGGGGCATATCATTCTTAAACTCACCAGTGAGTATACTTCCATCAGCATAGGTAAGTTTACCCTTTCCCTGGAAACGCCCCAGCTCAAATTGTCCCTCATAATGACTACCGTCATTAAAATAATAGCTGCCTTTTCCTGAAAAATGATCTTTTTTAAATTCACCCGCATATCGAGAACCATCAGGATAAACAAACACTCCTGATCCATGTTTTACGCCGTGGACAAATTCTCCCTCGTAACGACGTCCGTTACTGTATTTATAGATCCCGGTTCCATGAAGTTTTCCTTTCTGGAGTTCTCCATCGTAGATATCACCACTGGCATATTCTATAATCCCATTTCCATCCATAAGTCCGGCCTGCATATCACCACGATAAAACATTCCATCTGAGAACAGATACTCCACTCTTCCATCCACAGGGCTTTTATCAGATGCATTGCATACCCGTCCCTTATAATAAATATAAGTATAGGTTTCTTCATTGGGGGATATGGCGGTCTCTACTTCAGGTTGTACAAGTTCGACCTCTTCCTGAGGGATCTCAGTTAATTGTAAATCTGAATTTTTTTCTGTAATTTCCGACACTTCCACAGAAACTGGCTCCTCAGCTTGAACGATCTCAACTATCTCCTGAACCGGTTCTCCATCCACAAATGTACCTGTAAAAACAGTTCCGTCCATTAACCATAATGTTCCCTGCCCGTTTTGTTTTCCTTCAAGAAATTCTCCTTCATATCGGGAACCGTCTGCATAAAAATACGTTCCTGTTCCAGAACGTTTACCATCAACAAAACTTCCTTCATAACGGCTTGAATCAGGATAGTACAAAATACCGGTTCCCTGCATTTTTCCATGTTCAAACTGACCGACATATCTGGTCTTATCGATATAAATCAATTCACCTTGACCATGCCTGTAATTATCAAGGAACTCTCCACTGTATATTCTGCCATCCGCATAAGTCAGAATGCCAAACCCATTATAGGCATCGCGATCAAAACTGCCTTCATAATGATTTTGATCCGCACCATACCAAATGCCATAGCCCCGGCGTTCCCCACCATAGAATTCTCCTTCATACCTGCTGCCGTCACTATAGGTTTTAACTCCTTTTCCAGCAGGCTGCCCCTCATGAAACTCACCTTCAAAACAGGTTCCATTGGCATAGCTGAGTTTCCCCTTTCCCTCCAATAGATTATTCCTGAAATCTCCTTCATAATGACGACCATCAGGGGAAACAAGAGTTCCTACGCCATGGTAGCGCCCCAAATAGAACTCACCATCGTACTTTTGGCCATTTGCATATGTCAGAACACCTCTGCCATGAATTACATTATCTTTGAAATCCCCTTCATAGCGTTTCCCGTCCGGACTAATTAGAATCCCCCTACCATTATATCGACCACGCAGGAATTCTCCTGAATATTCATTGCCATTTACATCTGTGAGCACACCTTGTCCCTGGATAACACCATGTTTAAATTCTCCGACATAACGCCTGCCATCTTTATGGACAAGAATTCCATGACCATTTTTACAGTCCCCCTCTAAACATTCACTGTATCCTGTTCGAGCAAAGAATAAGGCCGCACTGCAAAGCATTACGACAAGATATGTTTTTCTCAACACCGATAAATTCTCCATCAGGAATATGCCTTCTTTACTTCCTCAGCAATAGTCTTAATTCCTTTTTTAACCAGTTCTTCATCCTGGGAATAGGTTACCCGGATGCATTCATTCTGGTGTTGCCATGAATGCTCCAGTCCGGGAAAGAAAAAGTGACCGGATACCACCAGCACATTTCGCGCCTTCAAACGCTCATACAACTTATGACTTGTAATTGGCAGATCCTTGAACCAGAGCCAGAGAAACATTGCTCCTTCAGGCTTATGTATCTTATAGGGCGTACCTTCCAGTTCATTATGGAAATGGGCCACTGCCTTTTCCATTTTCTTTTGATAAAAAGGTTTAATGACGTTTTGGCTGATGTTTAAGACTTCGCCACTCTCAACCATTTCATGGGCCAGCATCGCGCCAAAACTTCCTGTTGCAAGGTTCATGATGGCGTTCATTCCGGATACTGCCTTTATAACTTTTTCATGGGCAACAACAATTCCGGTTCTGGCTGCTGGCAGACCAAGCTTTGAGAGAGAGAGACAAACAATTATATTGTCATTCCAGATAGGTTTGGCATCGGTATATATGATACCTGGAAATGGGACACCGTAAGCGTTATCAAGTATTAAAGGGACATCATGTTTTTTTGCAAGCAGATCAAGGTGGACTATCTCCTCATCTGTTAATACATTTCCTGTAGGGTTGGTGGGCCTTGAAACACAGATGGCACCAGTCTCAGAGCCAATGTTTAAATTGTCAAAATCAACATGATATTTGAATAGATTATCCGCAAGCATTTCAATTCGGGGCCTGTTTGACACAAAAAAGTCATCATTTGTACCGAGATCTGCATACCCTATATATTCAGGAGCCAGAGGAAGCCTGATTTTTTTAACTCCTCCATCTGAGTATTTTCCCGCAAACATGTTGAAAAGCAGAAAAAATCCTGCCTGGCTGCCATTGGTAAGACAGATATTTTTGGGAGCCACTTCCCATCCATATTCTCGACTGAGCAGGCCTGCAAGAACATCAACAAAGTCTTTTTCACCCTGCGGCGGGTCATACACCCCGATAAGCTTCTGAAAAGAGGGTGTATCAGCAGCAAGAAACTGCAAACGTTTCTGGATAATTTTTTGGAATTCCGGTACATGACCCGGATTTCCACCACCCATCATAATCATATCAGCCCCACCGGAAGCCAGGGCATTTCCAAGGTCATCCATCAAACTGAGGATTCCTGCTCCACTGGTGAATTGCTTGCCAAATTGAGATAACTTCATAGTAACTACTCCATATTTCAGACAATTATTCCGACATCACTTCCACCTGATTTCTTTATATTACTGCTTTTTTTAAGC
>DQVD01000359.1 GCA_015661935.1 Desulfocapsa sulfexigens
CGGCCGCTGCAGTCACCATTGTGAAATTCGGCAGATTTTTTCGCCGAATCAGCACCAAAATGCAGGAAGAGACAGCTGAAGTCTCAAATATTATACACGAATCCATCACCGGTGCTCCAGTGGTGAAGGCGTTTACCATGGAGCAATATGAGTCCAAACGGTTTTCAGTACAAACAGGAAGACTCTTTGATACCATCATGGAAGATTTGCGATATCGTCGCATTCAACATCCGCTTATGGAAGTAATTGGTGGTATTGGGATGGCCCTTATCATTTGGTTTGGCGGTAAGGATGTTATCGCCGGCAATTCAACACCAGGTACTTTTTTTGCGTTTCTTACTTCACTTGTGATGATCTATGAACCAATTAAGGCCGTGAGCAAAATCAATTCAACGGTGCAACAGGGACTAGCCGCTGCGGCCAGGGTTTTTGGTTTACTTGATCAAAAGCCGGATATTGTTTCCAAACAGAATGCCCCGGATCTTGCACCCTTTAATCATTCTATTACACTACAAAATCTGCAATTCAGCTATGATGGCAAAAAACCTGTATTAAAAAATATAAACCTGACGGTACCAGTAGGTGAAATACTGGCTATAGTAGGCCCCAGCGGCTCCGGAAAATCCACCCTTGCCAACCTTATTCCCAGATTCTTTGATATTGAGAAGGGATCCCTGCTCATCGATGGTGTTGACATTCGTGATATCACACTCAAATCACTTCGTGAACAAATTGCCATTGTCACTCAACAGACAATTCTCTTTAATGACACCATTCGTAACAACATTGCCTATGGCGACCAAAGCAGATCAGAAGAAGATATCAGAAAAGCAGCAGATGCAGCCCATGCACTCAAATTCATCGAAGCACTACCAAAGGGATTTGATACAGTGATTGGTGAATCAGGAATCAGGCTTTCAGGTGGTGAAAGACAACGACTTTCCATTGCCAGGGCAATTTTAAAAAATGCCCCCATCCTTGTACTTGATGAAGCGACATCATCACTCGATACAGAATCAGAACGTGAAGTACAGAAAGCTCTTGAAAATCTTATGAAAGACCGTACCACCTTTGTTATTGCTCACCGGCTCTCCACAATCAAAAACGCGGACAGGATCATTGTTGTAAAAAATGGCCGAATAGTTGAAGAAGGAACTCATAACGACCTGCTCAGCCTTGAAGGTGAATACGAGACTCTCTACAATATGCAATATCAGGACTGATGCAGACCATTTATCATATTATTCCATAATATCTGATTATGACTTCATTAACACAAAAAGCAGCAATCGCAGCATCACCGCTCCTTATTCTTTTCGCTTTTGCACTGCCTCTTTCAACATCTGCGGGATCAATTCTTGCCATCCTTCTGATTCTTGCCTGGATAACATCCGGGAAAATGGCAGAAAAGTTTGACGAGATACTTCGCAATCCAGTGACTATTGCAGTCCTTATATACATTTTGCTGCATGTACTGGGCTTGCTCTGGAGTGAAGACCTTGACTGGGGGTTCAAGATCCTGAAAAAACAGTGGAAACTGCTTCTTTTCCCTGTTTTTCTGACCATAGCAAAAAAGGAACATACAAAATATTATATGGCTGCATTCATCGCCGCCATATTTCTTAAAGCCTGTAAAGCATATCTGGTATGGCTAGGTGTTATCTCTCTTCCGCCCTCATCTGTTTTTACAACTCTTGGCACAACCCATGTAATGTACAACCCCATGCTGGCTCTTGCCTGCTATATCCTCCTGCAAAACCTGATCTTTGCTGCAAACAAGCCTGTTCACAAAATATTACAGACAGGATTACTCATTTTTCTTTCCTGCAACATGTTTATCACTGCAGGGCGTACAGGTCAGATAGCATTTTTTGTTCTTCTGGCTGTGATCCTTTTTCAGTATTTCTATAAACTATCCAAGGCTAAGCTGTTACTGGGGCTAATTCTTCTACCACTCTTAATCACCGCGACATACCAATGCTCCACAACTTTTAGAGGCCGGGTAGACCTGGCAATTACAGAAATTAAAGAACATAAATCACAGGAAATCACCTCCGTTGGTCTTCGGGTATGGTTCTACAAAAACACGATTATTGTCATAAAAGAAAACTGGCTCACAGGCGTTGGCACTGGTGATTTCCCTACAGAGTATGCTAAAATCAATAAAATTTACTCACCGACCCTGCTCAACACAGATAACCCGCACAGTCAGTACCTTTTAATACTGTCTCAATTTGGTATTGTCGGCTTTATCAGCCTTATAAGTATCTTTTTCAGTCAACTCATTATGGCCTTCAGGCAAAAAGATGCTCTCACACCTCTGCGCCAGGCTTTCCCAATCTTTTTTCTTGTAATTATGCTGGCTGAATCGTATTTGATGGTCTATGGAACCGGATTTCTGTTCTCTCTGTTCAGTGCTTTTTTGTATAAAAATTTCTCACATCAGAATTCCTGACACGATGGAAAAAAAATCCAAGAGAAACTGGCTCATTCTGAGCTACCAGACAAACAGGGCCAGTGCCTGTTCTCAGCATATTGATGACAAGCTGCCGGCCCTCATGGCAAAGGGGATAAATCCGATTGTTCTCTCAAGCACAGGCGGACAACGCCACAGTGATTTCACCCATAAAACTGCCCTCTCCATCGCACCATCAGGATTGCGCTTTGAACTACGTAGTTTTTTACGGCTTCACTGTAAAACTAAATTTACATTTAAACTCTTTGAGCCCCCTCTTCTGCTCCCCATCCTTCCTTTATATCTTCTCGAAAAAATCATTTTAGATCTCGAGAGTGAATGGTCCTGGTATATCAGAGCAAGCCAAATAGGGAATAAACTCTGCAAACAATATCAGCCCGAGATAATCTATTCCACTGGCGGCCCTGCCTGTGCCCATCTGGCTGCTTACAAAATTGCAAAGAAAAACAACATCCCATGGATTGCAGAACTGCAGGATCCAATCATCCATGATGCTGAATATCATCGCAGTAAACGGGCTTTCCGCTATTACTCATGGCTTGAAAAGCGTATAAGGAAATATAGTTGCGCCACAATTTTCATGTGTGATTCAGCAAGGCAGAACTGTAATAACAGAACCGGAATATCTCGCAACAGTTATACGATTTATCCAGGTGCAGGCAATCAATCCACAGAACGGGTCTTAAAAGACTCTAAGAAATGTACCTTTGATCATTTTGGAACGCTTGCCGGAAGCCGTGATGGAACAGTGCTTATTGCTGCCATCCAACAATGCCTTGACCGAAATCCCGCACTGATAGCTCGTATCAAGTTTAATTTTTATGGTACTTGTGATGCTGCAACGACCCGGTGCATTGCAAACTTTCCCTATCCTAATATAATAGAATTCCATGGAAAGATTCCCAGGGATCAGGCTATAGCGAGAATGAACAACTCCAGCTGCCTGATTCTTATCCAAAACAGAGAATTCTTTTCAAGCGAAACAATACCATCAAAGCTTTACGAATATATGAATACGGGAAGACCCATCCTGGCATTAACCTATCAGAACCGGGAAATTGACAAAATTCTTCATGATAGCGGCCACTTTTCTGTGCCGGCAGATAAGCAGCAAGCCATCAGTGAGGAAATTGAGAAGATTGCTACGACAGGCATCAGCAACGGACTTAAAGCTTCCTGGCCGGAGTCACCATGGACAATAAAACGTGCCGTTGATCAACTCCTTGCCATCGCAAAGACCTGCTTACAATCTAATCATGACAAGACAAGCACTTTAGATTAATTTTCCATGATTATAGATATAGCCAATAAACGAATTCTGATTATTAAGCAAAGTTCTTTGGGGGACGTTATCCACACGCTACCGGTGGTGCATGCTTTGAA
>DQVD01000285.1 GCA_015661935.1 Desulfocapsa sulfexigens
CAAAATCCCTTCTTTGTGTTTAGCTAATGTTTTGGCAAACTTGATCAGCATAGATTTACCACTACGATCTATAACACGAGAAGGTACTGTGGAAATTATCAAATACATTGTAAAGCACAATCATATTGCCCATCAAAGTCACAGAAAAAAGCAAGTCGCCTTGGCCAATTTTTTGGACATTCAAGTGTCGCTGTAGTGCTAAGGACAAAAGAAAAACATCATCCCGACAACCTTCAGTCTTCCATCCTTCAGCCTTCATCCTTCAGCCTTCAGCCTTCAGCCTCTTCTAATAATCGTTTCTGAAGCAGTTGCAAATCCTGCCAGGTAGCATTTTTCATTTCAGGATTCTGAAGCAAATACCCGGGGTGATAGGTGGGAAGCAACGGAATTTCAACTCCATTAGCAGCCTTATATGTATAAAAACGTCCACGGAGTTTTGAAAGGGGCTGAGACCTGCGAAGCATGGCTCTGGTAGCCACCATCCCCATGGTACAGATAAGTTCAGGCGATGCAGCACTAATTTGACGCTGCAGGAAGGATGCACAGGCATCAATGTGTTCCACCTGAGGCTGGATATCCGGTCTGATTCCACACTTGATTACATTGCTTACAAAGGCTTCTTCCATTGGAAGATTAATGGCAGCGAGCATACGCGCAAGCATCTGATCTTCTTCAAGCCCAAAAACAGCCTGTGAACTGGAGTTTTCCGATACCGATAGCCAGTGACCAACAATAAAGAGACGAATCTTGTCACCATCACCTTTTCCCGCAATCACAACTGAGCGATTCTTACTGAGTGTACAACTCCTGCACCGCCCCGCTTCAGTTGCTATTTCAGCGAGCCTTACGTGATCACTAGTCCTTGTTTTCGGTACAGGCTTTTCAGGGCGACTGTGCTCTTTTTCTCTTACGGTAGTATCTGTAGCAGCTGGAACTGGAACTGGTGTTGGTAATTGCCTGCTGCGGAGGGCAAAAAAAGACCTCAATTCATCACTGGCAGGATAATGAGTAATTGAGCTTGCCAGATGAAATGCCACAACTCCACGAATATCAACAAGCAGCTCTGTAATATCTTCTTCTCTTTTCACATCCTTGCTCACTGTATTATTCTTCCTTTTCCGAAGCAGCTCTTGACAAAATCAACAAAAGATAAATTCTATAAGATACTTTACTTGATGATACCACTTTTACTTTTTAAAATATTTTTCCTTTTTAGTGCCTTACAGAATTTTTTCTTGTCTTTTTTAAGGAAATATTCTGATAAGGCACTTATCCAGTGAACTTAACAATATTTCCGGTAAACCAGAATAGGAGACAAACATGCCAATTTACGAATTCCATTGTGAGGACTGCGGCAAGGCCTTTGAGAGTCTTGTTATGATAGCCTCCGCACTTGACAGTGTCACCTGTAAACACTGCAAGAGTTCCAACATCAAAAAAATGATTTCTGCTACAAGCAGTCAACCTGCAGCGGGCAGTACTATTCCGGCTGGTGCCCTCTCCGGTTGTTCATCCCGTTCAGGATTTTCCTGAGCATAGCGATATGTGAGCCCGTGAGGCTCTCAAAACAAACCGGGGTTCTTTCCAGAACCCCGGTTATTTTTTCTTTTTTTCTTTCGCAAAATCAAAAACCATTTCATTATCTTTCAACATGCCGTACTTTTCTCTGGCCACTTGTTCAAGGTACTTTTTGTCATTTTGCAGACGTTCTATATCCTGTTTCATGTCTCTATTCTGCTGCACCAGAATTTCTTGTTCCGCAACAAGTGCCGCAAGATTTTTTTTTTGCTGACGAAGATGGAGCAAACCACTTCCAGGAGCAAAAACCAGCCATAACAATGACAGAATAACAATAGCAAGGGATATTCGAATCAGTTGTTTTCGCTGTAAAACTGAAAGAGGTGTTCTGAATTTCTTCTTTTTTATTACCATGCTATTCTCTGATTACTGCATTACTTACTTAAAATTCCATGAACAACTCACCACAAAAATCAATCTTTCTTGTCAGTGCCTGTCTTATGGGACTCTGTACTCGTTATGATGCTACCGTAAAACCTGATACAGAGTGCAGAAAATTCCTTGAAAATCATATCTGGATCCCTGTCTGTCCCGAGCAGCTTGGCGGTATGCCAACCCCGCGCCCGGCAGCAGATATTGTAAATGGTGACGGCCTCGATGTTCTGCAGGGCAAGGCTCAAGTTTGTACCAAAGAAGGTGATGATGTCAGTGCTTCTTTTATCAAAGGTGCGCAGGAGGTGCTGAACATTGCAAGGAGCCAAACAATTAAAGGTGCTTGTTTGAAAGCCAGAAGCCCATCCTGTGCAGTCTCAGGAATAACCGGTGTTGCGGCAGCCTTACTCAAACAAAATGGTTTTCAACTTTACGAATTTTGATACGTCCTACTTAATCCGCATTATTCGAAGAATAATAATTCCGGCTTCATATAAAAAATACAGCGGCCCGCCCATGAGCAGCATGTTCACAACATCTGGAGTTGGAGTCAATAAAGCTGCAATAATTGCAATCAATAAGAGAGCATATCTCCTGTTTCGTTCATAAAACCCCCGGGTCAATACTCCAACTTTTGCCATAAATACCATAAACATGGGGAGCTCAAAAATCACTCCAAAAGCCAAAACAAAAAGGGTGGTGAAATTCACAAACCGTCCGACGGAAATCACCGGCTGAAGATCTGCTGAACCAAAGCCAAGAAGAAATTTGATACCAAATGGAAGAGTTATAAAATAGCAGAACAGCGTTCCGGCATAAAAAAGCAGGCAGGTAAATAGAATAAAGGAGAAAAGCTGCTTGCCAATAACTCCGAAGGGTTTTCCCATGGCACGCCAGAGTACCGCCATAATCCATGGCATAATTACATACAGTGCTGCAAACAGGGCAAGTTTAACATGGGCCAGAAAAGGACCCGCCACCGAAAAAAAGTACAGTTGATCTGCCAGGTGATTCTGAACCAGACGCAGCAATTCAGGAGATAAAAAAAAGATCACTCCGGTGGCCAGTATAATACTGATCCCAAGACTGCGAACAGACTTCCTCAACTCAGTAATAAAGATGATAAGTGTATTATGACGATTTAATGCTTCCAGAGTGTACTCCGATGAATATTATTCACATATATAGTTCTTGTTAAAAAAACTTCCGCTAAGGACTCGGTGATAAGATAGCAGATGCCTTTTCGAAAAGCAATTTGATAGAGGTTGATTTCAACTTTCAGGCATGCTAGAAGACAGATAACTGGGTAAGCAGGCTGAAGACTAAAGACTGAAGGGGAAAACTCCCCCATATATTGAGAACTAATCCACCATGTTAGAACTTCGTTTTATCAGAGAAAACATTGATCTTGTTCGCCAAAAAACTGCCCACAGAGGTTTGGCCACAGACAAAGTAGATGAATTTGCACTCGTTGACCAAAAACGTTTGGAATTGCTTCAGGAAGTTGAAAGCCTGAAAAATAAGCGAAATATTGCATCCAAAGACATTGCCAGGCTTAAACAAGGCAGTGATGAAGAGAAAAAACAGGCCGACACGCTTATCCCTGAAATGCGCAAAACTTCGGATACAATAAAAGAACTCGATAAAAAACTCGGTGAAATCCAAAGCCGGCTACAGGAGCTGGTACTCTCCATCCCCAATATTTGCAACGATGACGTGCCAAAGGGTAAGGACGATGCCGACAATGTGGAACTCAGAAAATGGGGTACAAAACCTGAATTTTCTTTTGCCCCAAAACCCCACTGGGAAGTGGGTGAAGATTTAGGTGTTTTGGATTTTGAGCGTGCGGCCAAACTTTCAGGAGCCCGTTTTGCACTCTTAAAAGGCCTTGCAGCAAAAATGGAAAGAGCACTCACCAACTTTATGCTCGATCTTCATACCCAGAAACATGGCTACGAAGAAGTTTTTCCTCCATTTTTAGTCAACAGCGCCTCCATGACTGCAACCGGACAGTTACCTAAATTTGAAGAAGATCTTTTTGCCATCAAAGACTGGGATTTGTACCTCATCCCCACCGCCGAAGTACCGGTTACAAATATCCACCGGGATGAAACGCTGGACGAGAATGATCTTCCCATAAAATATACAGCCTACACCCCCTGTTTTCGATCTGAGGCCGGTTCCTATGGCAGAGACACCAAAGGACTCATCAGGCAGCATCAGTTTGACAAAGTGGAGCTCGTTAAATTCACCACTCCTGAAACATCTGATCAGGAACTGGATGATCTACTGGCCGATGCGGAAGAAGTTTTACAATTGCTGGGGCTGCATTATCGGGTGGTCACCCTCTGCAGTGGCGATCTGGGCTTCTCTGCAACCAAGACCTATGACATCGAAGTGTGGCTGCCGGGACAGAATGAATATCGTGAGATTTCCTCCTGCTCCAACTTTCTTGATTTCCAGGCCCGGCGTGGCGGCATTCGCTATCGTCCAAATGGTCAGAAAAAAAGCAAGCTGCTTCATACACTCAATGGATCGGGAATGGCTGTGGGCAGGACGCTGCTGGCAATTCTTGAAAACTATCAGCAGGAAGATGGAACCGTTGTTGTTCCGGATGTTTTAAAACCCTATTTTGAAAAACGATTCTAAGGGTTCAGTGTAAATATTCGGGTTGGCCCCCGGAAACAGCCCAAACCAAAGAATTGTAAATGTTTGGATAGTGCCCCATAGTCGTTCGAATCGCCCTGCGAACTATATTTGTTCATATGTGAACAGGGCGATTCGAACGATTATGGGGTGCTAGCCGAATATTTACGGTTCAGTCATTCCCCGTGAGAAGCATCCCGTGCTCAAGCATCAGGGTATGATGTGCCAGACGCCTGATCTGTGAAAGATAATGGGTTGCCATGATAATTGATGTCCGATTTTCTCTGTTGAGCCTCTCCAGAATATCCATGATAATTTTCTGATTTTCCTCATCAACATTTGCAGTGGGTTCATCACAGAGCAGCACCTCAGGAGCAATGGCCAGAGCCCGGGCCATTGCAACACGCTTGCTTTCGCCACCGGATAGCTTATGGGCATCAGCCAATCGAAACGCCTGCATGCCCACAAGTTCCAGAACCTCTTCCACTCGCATTTCGCGTTGCTTTCTTGATATCCCCCGAACCTTCAACCCAAACTCAACATTCTTCCAGACAGGCCCGGTAAAAAGAATGGGATACTGGTCAACAAGAACCACCCGCCGCCGCAAATCCAGAAGATGCTGCCTGCGATACACCACATTCCTGCCGCAAAACTGCAGATTTCCAGATGTAGGTTGAACAAGAAACGCCAGAAGGTTCAAAAGCGTTGTCTTTCCGGCACCATTTGCTCCAATAAGCGCATAAATCTTATGCCTCTCAATTGCAAAATCCGTAAGATTAAGAACCTTACACCCCTTAAATTCCTTTATTAGAGTGTCTGCCTTATAGAGCATCTATCCCGGCCCTTCCCTGAAAAAAATGAAACAACATATTTATTCCAAAGGCAATTGTCATCAAAGTGAGTCCGAGAGCCACGGCTAAAACAAACTCCCCCTTATCATATTCAAGTGCCATGGCAGTTGTCATGGTACGGGTAAAGCCCCTGGCATTGCCGCCAAGCATCATACTGATCCCTACTTCGGCAATCACCCGGCCAAAAGAAGCAATTACCGCCGCACCAATCCCATATCGAGCCTCTTTTATAATCACCCATGCCATCTGCAGCTGTGTTGCTCCTAGAGTCAGGGCAGTATTCCGATAGCGCTTGTCAATTCTGCTGATTGCTGCAATGGTCAATGATGTGACAAGAGGAATAATCAGGATTACCTGACCGATAATAATGGCCTTCTGGGTATAAAGCAGCTCCAATGGCCCAAATAAACCGCGCCTTGAAATAAAGGAATAGACGAGTAGCCCGATGACAACCGTGGGCAATGCCAGCAAGGTATTCAAACATGTCAAAAGTAGTCGTTTTCCATAAAAACTGGAATAGGCAATCATAAATCCACAGGGAATCCCGGCGAGTGATGCAATCAGCGTGGAAATTGTGCTGACCTTGAGCGATACTCCGACAATATCCAGCAACTCAGGATCTCCGGCAAGCAACAGTAAAAAAGCAGATTCCAAACTATCGAAAAGAAGATCCATTAGGTAGTAACTAAGAGTAATTATTTAGGGGGTGTCAATAAATAACATGGCTGATACTGCGCTTGGGTTTGTGTTATATTTAAACGCTGCGATTGAAGAAAGCCGCAGGCGTAGCTGGCTCCGCCTGCGGCATTTCTGATTGAGCAACATTTAAAGATGACACGAAGACAAGATGCAG
>DQVD01000090.1 GCA_015661935.1 Desulfocapsa sulfexigens
AGAAATAATTACCCAAATAATGCGCCGAATTTTCGCTTGTCTTCGTCGTTGTGGCAATAAACGCATAGCAGCGCTATGTAACTATTGCTACAACGAAGAAGACGGGCGAAAAGGCAAGCAGGATTGGATAATTATTCCTTTCCATCTCCCTAAGGGCGTGTTGTATTCCAAACATCATTATCAATTTCTTATGCATGGCAACATGTCGTGACTTCCCCCCATTTAGACATTTCCTCAGAAAAACATCCTGCTGCCGCACTTGAGTTTCAGGTGCCGGTGGAATTGGCTGGAATCAGGTTCGATCATTATCTGGTACAGTGTGTTGCTGATACTTCAAGAAGTAATTTGATTCTATCCATTCGTCTTGGCTTGATTTTGGTTGATGGTAAAAAGAAGAAAAGCAGTTATCGTTTAAAAACTGGAGAGTTGATAAGCGGAACTGTTTTCCAGCCTGCAGCGCCTAAGCTTGTTGCTCAGGAAGTTCCTTTTGATATTCTTTTTGAAGATGATTCTCTTTTGGTTATTTCCAAGCCTCCTGGGATTGTCGTTCATCCAGGCGCCGGAAATCCCGATGGTACTCTTGTGAATGGTTTACTGTATCATTGTCAGGACATTGCAGATGTGGGTGATCAGATAAGGCCTGGAATTGTACATCGCCTTGATAAAGATACTTCTGGTATTATGGTGATTGCAAAAACTGCTCTGTGTCATCGAATGCTTGTTGATGCATTTAAAGAAAGAAACGTTCACAAGGAATATCTTGCACTTGTGTTTGGTATTTTTAAAAAAAAGAAAGGTCGGATTGTAGCTCCCATTAGCAGGCATTCTGTAAATCGTCAAAAAATGACAGTCTGTGACGAGGGCAGGGGGCGCTACGCTGCTAGCACTTGGCAAGTTGTTGAGGAGTATTCAGAAGGTTGTAGTCTTGTTCGTGTTCAAATTGAGACAGGACGTACTCACCAGATACGCGTTCATATGGCGTTTCTTGGTCATCCCGTAGCAGGTGATACACTCTACGGGAGAGCTGGCAATATCCGGAAGTATCCACGGCAGATGCTTCATGCCCAAAGTTTACATTTTACTCATCCTGTAACTGGTAACGAGTTGACTTTTTCCGCATCGCTGTGGTCTGATTTTAGAGAAATTGTTGAACAACTCCGTTTGGAGGAGTATGAGACATTTAAGGATCTCCCATGAATATTGCTGTGACGGGTGGAATGGGTTCAGGGAAAAGTTTTGTGGCAGAGGCTCTTTCGAAAATGATTGGTGCTGAGAGTATAAGTGCCGATCTGGTATGTCGTGATCTTCTTGAAGTTGGAAATTCTGGCTATAAACGGATGCGCAAAAAATTTTCTGCTGATTTTTTTTTGGTAGACGGGCAACTCAACAGGCCTTTTTTGCGTAAGGCTATTTTTACCAGTGCCACATTACGTTCACAATTAGATGCTCTTCTGCACCCCCTTGTCCGTGAGGAACTTCTTCTTCGATGCAAGGATGCAAAAACCAAGGCTCTCAATCTGGTTGTGGAGGTTCCGCTTCTTTTGGAAAAAGGCTGGCAGGGCGATTTTGACGCTACACTTGTAGTTTATGCTGATGATGAGATATGTCTTAAGCGAATCATTGATCGTGATATGGTTTCAGTAGATGATGCACGCGCAAGTATTTCCTGCCAAATGCCTCTTACGGAAAAATGTAAGCTTGGTGACTGGGGTATTGATAACTCCGGGTCCTTTGATGAAAGCTTGAAGCAGCTGGAACAATTGGTTGAAAAAATAGCGCAAAAAGTTATTTTAAAAAGAAAACGTAAATAACGATGAAAAAGTCTTGACAGCTTTTTTCTGAAACCTTACTATAGCTTCAATAAATGTAATTCCTGCCTTATATGTTTTGGTCAATACAGAGAATACAATAACTCATTACGATAAAAATAAGTTCATCGAAATCTGAACTTTTATGTAAAAGAAGTTGTGTCGCGTAAAGCTTACACAATTCACCACTATTTAATCATTTCTTTATAATCAATCCTGTCTAATCCTATCCTGATTTCTATTTAGTGCCTTATCCAATTCAGCAGGGTTAATTGTATAGTCGAACAACCTTTGTTATCCGCCTCTGGTGCTTTAATACTTGTTGAAAGAATTGACCACCACCTGGTGGAAAGAGAATATCTACTAACAATCAGATTAACTAAGGAACGTACACGAAATAAATTGAACAAATGAATGTCCTTTCTCGGAGTCTCGCAGGCTCGCTTACCTCCGTCTTCTGCGTTGCTCGTTGGTCACATAACCAGGTATGTTCTCGCCTCGTGCCTTGAATACGAAAAAAATACCTATTAATTTTTGTTTAATTTATTTCGCTCCCGTTCCTAACCCAGCTGAGTTGGAATTATATCGAACCAGCAATTGCATGCCTAACAGCCCTCACAATGGAGAACAGAATTAATGAATTTGGCTGAATTAAAACTCAAGAAAATAGCCGATCTCGTCAAGCTTGGACGTAAACTTAAGGTTGAAAGTGTTAATACACTGCGCAAACAAGAACTTATCTTTGCCATACTTCAGGCACAGGCGGATAAAGATGGAAAAATGCGAGGCAGTGGTGTGCTGGAGATTCTTCCGGATGGGTTTGGTTTTTTACGGGCACCTGATTACAATTATCTCCCGGGTCCTGATGATATTTACGTCTCCCCGTCTCAGATACGCAGGCTCGGCCTCCGCACCGGTGATACCATTGAAGGGCTTGTAAGAGCACCCAAAGATGGTGAACGATATTTTGCTCTGTTAAAAGTTGAGGCGATCAACTTTGATTCTCCAGAAGCTGCCAAAAAGAAGACTCTCTTTGGTAATCTGACCCCTCTTCACCCTGAGGAGAAGTTTACGCTGGAAATGAAATCTGAGGACTACTCCATGCGTCTGATGGATATGATGTGTCCCATTGGAAAAGGACAGCGTGGTTTGATTGTCGCTCCTCCAAGAACAGGTAAAACCGTTCTTATTCAAAAGCTTGCTAATGCAATTGCCAAAAATCATAAGGAAGTCTATCTTATTATTTTGCTAATTGATGAACGCCCCGAAGAGGTAACTGAAATGCAGCGGACGGTTCTTACTGCAGAGGTGGTTAGTTCCACTTTTGATGAACCTCCCCAACGTCATATTCAGGTTGCCGAGATGGTTATTGAAAAGGCAAAACGACTTGTGGAGCATAAGAAGGATGTTGTTATCCTGCTCGATAGTATCACCCGTCTGGCAAGAGCCTACAATACAGTGACACCTTCAAGCGGCAAGATCCTTTCAGGTGGTGTTGAGGCCAACGCACTGCATCGTCCAAAACGATTTTTTGGCGCTTCCAGAAATGTTGAGGAAGGTGGAAGTCTCACCATTATTGCCTCAGCACTTATCGAGACTGGAAGTCGCATGGATGAAGTGATTTTTGAGGAATTTAAGGGGACTGGTAATATGGAAGTTGTTCTTGATCGCAAAATGTCCAATAGACGTATTTATCCGGCCATTGATATTAAGAAATCCGGAACCCGTAAGGAAGATCTGCTTCTTGAGCCTGTTCTTCTTAACCGGGTCTGGATCCTTCGGAAACTCCTTGCTTCCATGAATCCAGCCAGTGGTATGGAATTTCTCCTTGATAAATTGAAGCAGCATGAGACTAATGAAGATTTTATTAATTCGATGAATAGTTAGTGTATGATGTAAGATCTCTATTTATAGCTGGAAGACTGTTTTTTTTGTTGAAATTCTTACTTGGTATTATTATAATTTTTCAATTTTGAACTATTCAAAGAGTAATGTGAATTGAAAAG
>DQVD01000027.1 GCA_015661935.1 Desulfocapsa sulfexigens
CTTACCCGTATCAGCAAGTTGCTCTGCCTTATCTCTGAAATACTCAACAGATTTTTTCTCAAACCCATCAGCCTGTTCTGCAAATTTTGCCGTTTGCTTGTAGAATGTAGCTGCTTTCTCATAGTCCCCCATCGCCTCAAAAAGTTCTGCACTTCTATGCAGCCCATCTATCTGTTCAGGATACTGTTTCAGCAGTTTCTGACACACTTCTTTTGCTTTACTATATTTTTCCTGTCGTATTAGCTCAGGGACCTGATTTGATAACTCATCCAAATCGGTGTAAATAAAGGTACTTCCAGTGCTGGGCTCGGGAGCCTGAAGACAGCATTTTTTAAATTTTTTGCCACTGCCGCACGGGCAGGGTTCATTACGTCCTGGTTTTTTCATATGCAAATTCGATATTCCACAGATTTAACAGTTGAAGAGTACATAAAGAATGAGTCCTGGGAGCAGGCGGAACTTACCTGCTGCCCTTTTCATCCTGATGGTGATTGCAGCTATGCAAAACATGGTACCTATCCAAGGAAATTTCCGGATTACTGTCTTGTTGCCAGGTACTACTGTCCTGAAGCACACCAAAGCATCAGTCTGTTACCAGACTTTTTCGCCTCTCGCTTACCGGGAACTTTAGACGATGTAGAACATGCCGTCAATATTGTAGAAGCGTCGAGTAGTCAGGAAGAAGCAGCTATCAAATTGCGACCCGAAATTACTCTTCCTTCAGCTCTTAAATGGCTGAGACGCAGAATGAAATATGTAGAAGAGATATTAAATATCCTGGCAGGGTTGCTTGTTACAGAATGCCCACCTGTACTGAAGGCATTTAGAAAGGTATTCGGGGTTAAGAATGTGCTGAAAAGCTTACGTCATATTGCCCGGGAGCATCTGCAACATTTGCCGCCAATTGTCGGATTAGGCCCCCGTTCCACCTGCCGGTATTCTACTTTCTGCTCTTCCAACAATTGACGGGGCTTACCAATGACACGCTGATCAAATAGAGTTCCTCCATCATTAATTTGAAAAATCAAAAGGAGGATCTTATGAAAAAAAGCTGTACACCTGAAGAATTGGCACTGTTTCGTTATGGAATCATTTCTGAATTTATTAACCTGCCCTCGGGAACTAAAGGGCTTTATGCGCAAATCAAAAAGAAGGCAGATCTGGATTATGTAATCCCTGGATCCAGACGAACAAGGGTGGCAGAAGAAACAATCAGATCGTGGTTGAAAAAATACAGAGTGGATGGTTTCGATGCTCTGCTGCCAAAGGAGCGGAAAGATAAAGGTAAAGCAAGGAGACTTCCCCTTGAAGTGGCTGATGTGCTCCTGACCGTTAAAGAAGAAAACCCTGAACTGACGGTTCCTTTGGTGATAAAAACAGCACGGGAATCAGGGAAGATACCGGATGATATTCGTTTGCCGGAATCTACTATATACAAACTTCTGGCACGAAACGGGCTTACCAAAAAGCAGACATCACCGGATAAAGATCATCGCCGGTTCAGTTATAAATATGCAGGAGATCTCTGGATGAGCGATGTCATGCATGGTCCTGCAATAAAAACTGACGGTAACCGCAAACGAAAAACCTACCTCATCGCCTTTATTGATGACGCAACCAGAGTTATTCCCTACGCAGCCTTTGCACATTCAGAAAATACCGCCTCTTTTATGGAAGTATTCAAGCAGGCTATCCTTCGCAGAGGAATTCCCCAAAGGCTCTTCGTCGATAATGGTTCTGCTTTCAGATCTCAGCATTTATCTCTTACCTGTGCCAAACTTGGCATAACCCTTATTCATGCAAGGGCTTACCATGCGGCAGCAAAAGGAAAAATAGAGCGTTGGTTCAGAACCATACGTCTGCAGTTTCTCCCCATGCTTACCAAAGAAAATATGGAAAGTCTTGAAAGCCTGAATCGTGCTCTGTGGCTCTATATCGAAATTGAATACCATCGCACCCGTCATCGGATGTTACGTGAGACTCCCCTTGACTGCTGGTCACAGGCGGGACAAAGAGTCAGATATCCGGAGCCGGGTGTTGATCTTGCTGATCTCTTTCTATTTGAATCAAAACGTAAGGTGCAGAAGGACAGGACGGTGAGTTTGAATGGCATGGTTTACGAGATTGATGCCTCTATGGTCGGAGAGACAGTGACCCTGCGTTACAATCCAGCCGAGCAGGGGAAAATCATAGAGGTCTGCCACGACAATCAGTTTATCCAGGAGGCAAAGCTTGTGGACACATATGCCAATTGCTTTGTGAAACGTGACCGGCCGTCCAGTTCCATTGAGGAGATCGAGCAGGATAAAAAGACATCAAAAGCACCAAGTCATCCTGTAGATTATGGCAAACTCACAAAAAACAATGGGGAGGCAAGCAATGTATAGACAAGTGTATGGCCTCACCTGCCACCCATTTGAAAAAGATCTTGAACCGGACAAACTCTTTGGCTCACAAGCCGCCGATGAACTGGAGGCGCGACTCAACTATTTATTGCAATTACGTGGTATGGGGTTGATTACCGGTGAAGTTGGCAGTGGCAAAACAAGTATTTGCCGAAAAGTTGCCACAGCTCTTAATACCGGATTGCATAAGGTCTTTTATGTTCCTTTAACCACCGGCAATGTAACCGACATATACAAATCCATTGCCTGGGAGATGGGGCTCACCACAGAGCGGAGTCTTGCCGCACTGTATCGCTCTATTCGCCTGGAAGTGAATCGTTTATGTCTGGAGATGAAAATCAGGCCGGTGCTGATTATTGATGAGGCGCAATATCTCAGAAACGATGTTCTTGAAAATCTCAGGCTCCTGACCAATTACGAGATGGATTCTCAAAATCGTCTCTGCATGATATTTGTCGGCCAGGCAGAATTGCGACGCAGGCTCTCTTTGTCTGTTCACGAGCCATTAGCCCAGAGGCTTGTTGTTCGTTATCACCTGTCCGGTCTTGCACGGGATGAGCTGCAACCCTACCTGAAACATCGCCTTGAAATGGCTGGCACCCAGATGGATCTCTTCGAGGAACCAGCATTAGAGGCAATCTACCAGGCAACAAACGGTTTACCCCGTAAGGTAAATCTCCTGGCCCACTTGTCATTGAATATCGCGGCAATGGAACAGGCGCAATCTGTAACAGCCTTGCATATACAAACGGCCATGGAGGAAACCGGCTAACATCCAACCAAAAAACACAGAGGTTCTGGTGAAACAGAGACGAGCTCTGCTGAGGAGCAACTCGTCAAGGGATAACCGGAATGAGGGCGGCGAAAAATGCCACCATGGGGGAGCCTTCGGGCTCCCTTTTTTATTGTCTTGTTATCAAAAAACTGAAGAATGCATTATCCCATTTCGCTGCTCTCTTCATGCCTTCAAAAACCTACACACACGAGCTTGCGAGTGGTGAGGATAAAGGTAGACGAAAGGAGCAATTTGAAAGAAATGAACGGATTTTAATTTGGAGAGATTCCGGTAGAATTAAGCGCACGACAACACCTGCC
>DQVD01000035.1 GCA_015661935.1 Desulfocapsa sulfexigens
AGTGCTAAAATGTATAAGAATAGATTATCAATATGACCCCGAAAGTGTTTGTTGTCAAGGAGAAACAGGGGTTTTGCGGCTCTATATCAGTATGAACGCCATTTGCCTTTTTTGGGAGTTGGCTTGCTGTTTCTTAATCAATGATTATTTTATTAATCGGATCTGTTTTGTTGTAACTTTAATGATGGGAATGCGGGGGAATAGTTGATGTCCATAGAGGAAGCCAGAGAAGTTTTGGCTCTGGAAGAACAGGGTTTGGCTGCAGTTCGTGAACGTATTGGTGAGGAATTTAATCAGGCAGTGGACACGATTCTCTCTTGCCCAAGCCGGGTTGTGATCACCGGTATTGGGAAATCGGGAATTATCGGGCAAAAAATCTCAGCCACTTTAAACTCAACAGGCACGCCATCCTTTTTTTTACATCCTGTGGAAGCCATGCATGGTGATCTTGGAATGGTGGCTGCCTCCGATGTTGTGATTGCCATTTCCTACTCCGGAGAAACAACGGAACTCAATGGTTTGCTGATTAGTTTAAAGAAACGGGGTACAAGTATCATTGCCATGACAGGAAGACAAGAGTCAACTCTTGCCAGAGCCAGTGATATTGTGCTTGATATTTGTATACCCAAGGAAGCCTGTCCTCTAGGTCTTGCCCCTACGGCCTCTACCACTGCAACTCTTGCCATGGGCGATGCACTTGCTGTTGTACTTTTAAGGCGTAAACAATTTCAGGCCGAAGATTTTCGGGAGAATCATCCCGGCGGTAGTCTGGGGGATCGGCTAAAGGTAAATGTAAGTGAAGTGATGTTAAAAGGAGATGCTATTCCCAGTGTTGAAAAGGGAACAGCAGTGGCTGAAGCTGTAAATGTTCTTAACAGAGAGAACCTTGGGGCTGTATTAATAGTTGATGATAATCACCATATCTCAGGTATCATTACCGATGGTGATGTGAGGCGGGCAGTTGCAGAGGGCAATGATCCAAAAACAGTAAAAGTTGATGAATTTATGACTGCAGGACCTGTTACGATCCAGGATTTCATGCAGGCTGTTGACGCTTTAAGTATTATGCAGCAGCATGAAATTACAATTCTACCGGTTGTTGGTGGGAATGAGGAACTGATTGGTATCCTGCATCTCCACAATCTTCTCGGGAAAGGTGAATTTAGATTTTTAGTGTGAGAAAAAGTTATGTGTCAAATGAGTGTACTGGTTCTTGAGGATACAAACGAAGAACTGGTGATGGAAAGTGTTACCAGGCTTGAAGTAAAAGATAACGGTGTGGCAGTTAGTACTTTCTTTGAAGAAACGAAATTTGTGGCGGAAGTGCGGGTACAGGAAATCGATTTTCTCAGTGGAAAAGTATTTTTGGAACGGACTGTGAAAGCATAGGAGTTGTAATAAATAATGAATCAACTGGAAAAACTGCAAGTATTGCTTCCCCATTGGATTGAACACAACCGGGGGCATGCTGAAGAGTGTAGAAAGTGGGCAACAGATGTGGACAACAAAGATGTACAGCTAAATCTTAATGCGGCTCTTGCGGCCATGGAGGTTGTGACAAATCATCTGGAAAAAGCATTGGGCGCTGCGGGTGGTCCCGGAATGGATGGTGCAGATGATGGTCACCATCATCATTGAAGTGGCGGGTTGTTCTGAAACCTGCCAGGCTTTATTCGCATTCTTTTACTCCTC
Organism: Desulfocapsa sulfexigens; assembly: GCA_015661935.1. Taxonomy (GTDB): domain Bacteria; phylum Desulfobacterota; class Desulfobulbia; order Desulfobulbales; family Desulfocapsaceae; genus Desulfocapsa; species Desulfocapsa sulfexigens_A. The sequence goes on from DQVD01000035.1 coordinate 1,693, forward strand.
GGAATAGAAGCTCCAATGATTGTTACTTGGAGAATAGAGATAATCCATCTGCAGACGAAGTGGTCTTCCCCCGGCTGTTTCAGTACATTGCATTCTAAACAGTAACTTGTCACCGATATTTTTTAGGAATTCGACTTTTGGTGAACTGAGCGCTGAACTGGAAGCAGCTGGATAGTGTCTGAGAAACAGTTTTTTGAAGTTGTCTTTGAGATAACTTGTTTGGCTGAAAAGGCGTAATTGTTGTTTTGCATCCTTAATCTGAAGTCCACACTCCTCAAGGATTGATTGAAATTCTGCCTGTTGGGAAAATTGGCTTGTTGAAATTCTTTTCTCAATACGTTGCAGTGTTTCAATAACTGCTTCAAACTTTCCTGCTTGAAGGTGTTTTGCCACATCCTGCTTATGTTTTATAATTTCAGCGTGCAACATAATGCGGGAAAGTTTTGTCCGGCTTTCTTCTGTATCTACCTGGCTCAGCAGTTTGGAGTTTTCTTTTAGGAGAAGGATAGCTTTCTCGTAGTGGGCAATGACATCGTCCCATTGAGAAGCGGCAAAGGATTTTTTCCCCTTCTCAACAGCCATGTAAATTTTTGTCCTGGCAATATTTTCGTGTAGACTTGATATGGCTTCTGAATCAGGAAGTTCCATATTTGCCACAAGATCCAGGGCTTGTTGATAATTGCCAAGAGCCACTTTCCATTCTCCTGCCTTAAACGATTGGTGGCCCAGATCACGAATTGTATTGAATTTTACCTGGTTTGACAGACGTTCCAGTTGCTTAATTTCCTTAGCTGATACATTTGGGTTTTCTTTAGCAAGTTTAAATGCCTTTCCAAAGTATTCTGTGGCCCCATTCCAATCTGAAATTTCTAAAGCTTTTTCTCCTGTCTGCATGAGACTATTAAATTGCGCCCGAGGCAATCTTTTTCGAATCTCGGCAAGTTGAGTATCATTTATGTTATCAGTATTTTTTGCGATACCCAATGCTCTGGTATAACTGTTTACTGCTTCTTCCCAGCGTGCCACTTTAAAAAAACTGTCACCATTCTCTTTGCTTTCTTTAAAGCTTAGCAGGTTTTCTTTTACGGATTTCGAAACATATTTACCGTTGTGTAAAGTATTGCCTTGAAGCCCCTGACGGAGTTTTTTGGAAGAGAGGATTTTTTGTATCTTACTGGAAAGTTCTTCTTTTTCTTTCTGTTTGACTATGCGTACTTCTGCTGTCAGGCTCAGCGCCTCATCACATTTTCTCTCGGCACCCCTGAAGTTATTCGCATCCAGTAAGCTCTTACATTCTTCGTACCCTTTGGTGGCCTTCTCCATACTGGATACTAAGGATAAGTAGGAGATAATAAGAGTGGCGATAAGGGCGATGGAACCACCACCAATGGCAAAGCCGAGCCATTTTTTGCTTACCGCTTTGGTATCTTCAAAGAACGTTCTTGTACCGGATTTTTCTGTTGCTGTGTCAGATTTAAGTGAAACAGTATCACCACGGCCTGCTACACTGCTGAGTGGCTCACCTGCTCTACTGCTTACCCAGTCACCGAGAAGGTCGATGGCTTGTTGAACCCTGTCTTTTGCCTCTTGGAGCATGGGGTAATCTGATACAATGTTCTCGATAGCATTATATTTATCCAGGGCCTGCTGCTGCTCTCCCTGATGTTCCAAGGCATCAGCTTCATGGTACATTGCCATGGCTTTGTACATGGCTGTCTGTATCTGTTCCTCAAGCTCTGCACGACCTTCAAATGACCCCTCAATGGTCTGTAGTTCACGTGAAAGAGCCTGGAATCGCTTTTGCTTTGCAACAATACGCAGACGATCAGTGTCAATTGGCGGTGGAGAAGAAACATCCTGTTCCAGGGAGAAAGAGCTGTCAGAGTCATCATCGTCAAGAGTATCGGCACTTTCAAGATTTAGTTTTTCTTCGATGGGGGCTAAAGCTGGTGGCATATCTGAAAAATCACTACTGCTGTCAAAAGGGAGTTCATCACTGTGTGTATTGTACCATTGTGCAGCCTCATCATTGAACGCATTGCTTTTGGAGTAGATCTCCCCTGCGATCATTTTACCGATATGAAGGATGAGTTGCACAATGGATTTGTCTTTTTCCCATATATCGCCAATACAAATGGCAGATGAATCAAAGTCGGGATGAAAAGTGGGGCTTTCCGGCAGACAGTTTGGAGGAAAATGGGGGAATCCGAAAGGAAGTGAAATAGATACCACATGAGTATCACAGGAGTAGACATCAGTATTGCTTTCTTTACAGATTCCCTGGATCTGGTAGGTTATTGTGTAATTATCCGGAGGACTGCTTTCGTTAGGGCATACAACTATGCGATTGATGTTGGCAAAGTAATCACTTACTTCCTGGAAAATAGTTTCAAGTTGGTTGCTGGTTTTGTTCATAATAGCTTACTGGACCTTTTTAAAGACACTTA
>DQVD01000416.1 GCA_015661935.1 Desulfocapsa sulfexigens
ATTGCTCAGAGATAGTGAAATTAAAAGATACTCTGTTTACTGATGAATATAATTGACACTAATAAAGGGTGTTGAAAAGTGTTTCAGGATTTTCAAGATAATTTTTTTTACTACATATTTTCCGACAGTTACAGATATTGGTCTGGTCCAGACAAAAAAAATGGCAACAACCAAAAACTCGTTTAACATATTGATGTTATAAATAAAGTTTGAAAGTCGACAAACAACAGTAGGATTTGTTCCGTAATCGGTTGATATTGATCAGGAAAAGACCAATCGTTTCAACACTCTTCAATATAAGTAATAATTATAAGGAATTTGTATCAACCATGAAGAATACACACTATATATAGAACTGGGATGTAAGGCAATCAATTATAAATTATTTTCATAAGTTTTCTTTAAATAGAATCTTGTGAAAATAATCTGCAAAAAAGTATTCTTAAGGTGATTTTATTTACGGAAGAAAATGAAGGAGTGGACCGTTACTTCGGCTTGTCGCAGCTGACTTGTTTTGTCCCGCTTTAATAATTTTATCCATATATTCACCTGCCATCATGAATGCTGTAACTACATCATTTCCGATACATAAGTAGGACGCAAGTGCTGATGAATAAGTACATCCGGTACCATGAAGGTTGGGATTTTGAAGTCGGGTTCGTTTTGATTCGCAGACAGTTTCACCGGGTTGAACCAGGAAATCATAAACATTTAAGTCTGACTCTTCAAGATGTCCTCCTTTGACTACAATTGCTTTCATTTGAGGGTATTTATTGAGCAACAGTTTGGCACAATCTATAGCATCATTTCCTGTGGCAATTGATTTATTACTTATTAACTGTAATTCTGAGGTATTTGGGGTGAGATAAGATATAACTGGCAAAAGTTCTTCCTTGAGCGCCGACAAAGCATCAATTTTAAGCAAAGAATCTCCGGTGGTGGAAGCAAGCACAGGGTCATAAATAACCTCACCAGTAAATGGATGCAATAAGCTGGCAAGGCAATGCAAAATCTGTGCATTGCCGGTCATCCCTATCTTTATGTGAGTGACATCATGGTCTTCGAGAACAGCCCGTATCTGTGCCCGAATAAAATCAGCAGAAAGTGGTTTTATTTCCTGAACGCCATGCGAATTTTGCACAGTAAGGCAGGTAATAGCAGCTGCTCCATAAACACCAATAGATGTCATGGTTTTTAAGTCTGCCTGAATACCAGCGCCGCCTGATGAATCAGAACCGGCAATACTTAACAGAGTGGGTTGTAGAAGCAAAAGGACGACCTTTGTTTTAGTTTTTTTTATGTTTACAGTGTGACTTTCCGTCTATTGCGAAATATAATAAAATGCAATACTATTACAAGGCTTCATCATATTAACCATCAGAGAAACTTCATGCATCCTTCTTAACATGTCGCCAAAGCAACCAGTTTACGACGAAAGTAAAGTAAAAACTCTCAGTTCTCTTGAGCATATCCGGAAACGTCCTGGGATGTATATTGGGCGCCTCGGGTCGGGGACTCATCCTGATGACGGAATTTATATTCTTCTTAAGGAAGTGATTGATAATTCCGTTGATGAATTTATCATGGGAGCCGGAAAAAAAGTAGACGTCTCCATTTCTGAAGAGGGGAGTGTACGCATACGTGATTTTGGTCGCGGTATTCCTCTGGGGAAAGTTGTCGAATGTGTTTCAATAATTAACACAGGAGCCAAATATTCAACCGATGTTTTTCAATTTTCAGTAGGTTTAAATGGTGTAGGTACCAAAGCAGTAAACGCTATGTCCGAATACTTTAAGGTGACTGCTTTTCGTGAAGGAAAATTTGCTTCTGCAACTTTCTTTAATGGCGTACTTAAAGATAAGAAAAAAGGTAAAAGTAGTGAGCCCGATGGTACCCTTGTTGAATTTCTGCCGGATTCTAACCTGTTCGCTGATTTTCGCTTTAATCTTGAATATGTCGACAAACAACTTTGGAGATACGCTTACCTCAATGCCGGATTGAAACTATATCTGGGTAAAACCTGTTATCACTCCGCTAATGGGTTGCTTGATTTGCTCGATAAAGAGCTTGGAGGGCAGGGGATTTACGATCCTGTCTATTATCAGGACTCCACTCTGGAATTTGCCTTTTCTCATACCGAAGGATATAGCGACACCTATTTTAGTTTCGTGAACGGAACGTATACCAGTGAGGGGGGAACCCATCTTTCTGCATTTCGGGAGGGAGTTTTAAAAGGTGTTAATGAGTTTTCTAACAAAAAATTCACCGGGAATGATGTTCGTGACGGAATAGTGGGGACACTGTCTGTTAAAATTGTTGAACCGGTCTTTGAGTCCCAGACAAAAAACAAACTTGGGAACACCGATATTCGTGCCTGGATTGTAAATAAAGTCAAGGATGCTGTATCCAGTGCCCTTTATAAAGACACAGAACTTGCCGATCGATTTCTTGAGAAAGTTCAACGCAACCAAAAGGTACGAAAAGAATTACAAAGTGTTCGTAAGGAGGCCAAGGCCAAGGCCAGAAAAGTTGCTCTCAAGATTCCTCAGTTAAAAGACTGCAAACATCATCCAACACGGAACAAACCCTCTGCCAGGGATAAAGAAAACATGATCTTTATCACCGAGGGACAATCTGCAGCCGGATCAATTGTTTCTTCCCGTGATCCTTTAACGCAGGCTGTGTTTTCATTAAAGGGTAAGCCCATGAATGTACTTGGGCATAAACTTGCGCTACTCTATAAAAATGATGAGATGTATTCCCTCATGCGCGCTTTAAACATAGAGGAATCCATTACAGATCTACGTTTCGATAAGGTTATATTGGCAACCGATGCCGATGTGGATGGACTTCATATCCGAAATTTGCTGCTTACCTTTTTTCTTCACTATTTTGAACCATTGGTAAAACTTGGGCATGTATATATTCTGGAAACTCCAATTTTCAGAGTACGAAATAAAAAAGAAACCTTTTACTGCTACACCGATAAAGAAAAAGATAAAGCAATCCGAAAGCTTCAGGGGAAAGGAAAAGTTAAAAAGGCCGTTGAAACAACAAGATTCAAAGGCTTAGGTGAGATATCTCCAAAAGAGTTTAAGCAGTTTATCGGCCCCGATATCATTCTCAAACAGGTGGATATTGGATCGGTTAGTGAAATGGCAGAAGTGCTTTCCTTTTATATGGGGAAAAACACTCCTGAGCGTAAAGCCTATATTATGGAAAATCTTCTGTAGGAAAACAAGTGGACTCACAGCACGGTAAACTACGTCAGCTTTTTGAATATAATTTCCTCGAATACACCTCCTACGTTATTAAAGAGCGTGCTATCCCTGATATTAATGACGGCCTTAAACCTGTACAGCGCCGTATTCTGCAGACGCTTTATAATATGGATGATGGACGTTTTCACAAGGTGGCAAACGTAGTTGGCGCTACCATGAAACTTCATCCCCATGGTGACCAATCCATCTTTGCTGCCCTTGTAAACCTTGCCAATAAAGGCTTTCTTATTGAACGACAGGGGAACTACGGGAATATTTTCACAGGAGATGCAGCCTCTGCCCCTCGTTATATAGAGTGCCGACTTTCACCACTTGCACGTGAGATCATGTTTAATAAAGATCTCACCGAGTTTATAGACTCCTATGACGGAAGGATGCAGGAACCTGTAACCCTGCCATGTAAAATTCCACTATTGCTGCTCCAAGGTGCAGAAGGGATTGCAGTTGGAATGGCCACAAAAATCATGCCCCATAATTTTTGTGAACTGCTGAACGCACAAAAACAGATCCTGAAAGGTGAAGAATTCACCCTCTATCCTGATTTCCCTCAAGGTGGAATGGTTGACATTTCTTTGTATAACCATGGAAATGGCAAGATTCGTTGTCGTGCCAGAATGGAAGAGGCCAATGAAAAGACCATCCTCATTAAGGAAATTCCATACACCACCACCACTCAATCTTTAATCGATTCTGTAGAAAAGGCTGCTAAAGCCGGAAAGCTCAAAATCATTTCCATTAATGATTATACTGCAGAAGAGGTGGAAATTGAGATTAAGCTAGCCCGTGGAATCTATGCAAAAGATACCATCAAGGCACTGTATGCGTTCACTGACTGTGAAGTATCGATAAGCCCTAATCTGACACTCGTTCAGAATGGAGTTCCAAGAACTGCAAGCGTGGAAGAAGTTTTACATCATAATACAGAAAAACTTCTTGCTGATCTTACTCGCGAACTTGAAATCGATAAAAATCGTCTTGAAGATCGATTGCATGCACGATTGCTGGAGCAGATTTTTATAGAAGAACGAATCTATAAAACCATTGAAGAGAAAACCAGTTACAAAGCGGTGATTGCAGGAGTGGATGAGGCCTTGAAGCCTTTTATAAAAGAGCTGAAACGTCCGGTTGTTACCGAGGATATAGAGAGACTTCTCGAAATCCGTATTAAACGTATAACCCGTTATGATATCAATAAGCAAAGAAAAGAAATAAAATCCATTCGCGGTGATATCAAAACCATTGTAAACCATCTTAAGGATATGACTCTTTTCACCACGAATTATATTGATAAAATATTAAACAAATATGGTGAACAATATCCACGGCTAACAGAATTAAAGGAATTCACAGAAGTTAGTGTTCGTAGAGTTGCTTTGTCTAATCTTACAGTTTGCTATAATCGAGAGGAAGGATTTCTCGGCCATCAAATTAAGACGGGTGGGGGAAAAACAGACTTTTCAATTCCATGTTCTGAATACGATAGACTTCTGCTGATCTATGAAACAGGAGTCTACAAAGTTATTCAGGTACCGGATAAGCTTTTCGTCGGCCATGATGTGCGCTGGATCGGAAAGATTAAAAAGGGCCTTGTTTTTAATATGGTGTACAGAGAAGGGCGGGAAAACCTCTGTTATGTAAAACGCTTTTCCACACCAAAGTTTATCCTCGATAAAGAATATAAGCTTTTTGATGATCATAAACGGTCAAAAATCATGTTCCTTTCGTTTGGCGAAGAAAAGAGTGCTCGTGCCAGCCTTATGCCTTCACCTCGTGCTAAGTCAAATATTGTTGAAATTATTTTTGACGAATACCTTATTAAAGGGCCAACTGCCAAAGGAAAACGTGTCTCTACAAGGATTGTTCGTCGTGTGGTTGATGCCACCGGTAAAAAGCCAAAAGAAAAAAAGTTTAATCTATCACTTCCTGGGATGGAGAATCAGGTCGCCGATAAGGATAAGTGATTATTGTGTTTTATTACAGGCGGACAGTCCAATAAGGGCTGTCTTTGGAATGCTTGAGCCGTGTGATCTTTCGGAACTTTGTACTCTGAAGAGCACGGTGTAATAAATATTATCGCAGTAATGCATCTCCGCCGAGATCCGGATTACTGGCAAGAGAGAATACAGTAGTCAGCAGCTGTTCACCACATACGAACAGGATACTTACCTTTTGCACCTATAGAAATAATCACATATACTGTCCCCAGAACTCCGTCTGCGCACTACCCAGTTAAAGTATAAGGAAGGTTTACAGCGCGAATCCGATTTACTCGATGCAGTGACCATTCTTTCCAGAGCGCGCTATAACGAGGTTGCAGTAATCAGGACAGTTTTTGAAAATGCTTTTCGGATTACCCGCATGGTTGAGGGATTTAAGCACCGGAGCAGTTCCTCCTGATCCGTTTTTCAATATGATTAAAAGAAATAAAAGAAAAATGGAATTACTCGCTCCCGGTGGGGACATTGATTCAATAAAAGCTGCAATTCTTGCCGGAGCAGATGCTGTTTACTGTGGTCTGGATAGATTTAATGCACGAAACCGGGCTGAGAATCTAACTATTGACGATTTAAATGGCGTATTAAGGCTTGCCCATTCCAATGATTGCGAAGTATTCCTCACTCTTAATATTATCATTGTTGAAAGTGAAATCCAGGCCCTTATGACCTTACTGAACAAGTTGGTCAATACATCGATTGATGGCATTATTGTTCAGGATTTAGGTTTATTTTACCTGCTCTCAAAGTATTTTAAAGATCTTCCAATTCATGCCTCCACTCAGCTTACAACTCATAACGAAGGGCAGATACATTTTTTAAGGAAGCTTAATGCTGCCCGTGTGAATCTCTCAAGAGAGTTACGTCTGACTGAAATAAAAGACTTAACTGTAATCGCGCATAAAAATGACCTCTTAACTGAAGTGTTTGTTCATGGTTCCAACTGCCTATCTTTTTCAGGCATCTGTTATATGAGTTCTGTTCATGGCGGAAATTCAGGAAATCGGGGAAGGTGCAGCCAGCAATGTAGAAATCAATATGTAAGAACTGTCGCTGGTAGTGACTATCCCCTCAATCTAAAAGATAACTCAGCATATTCTGACTTGAGAGAACTCTCCGTTGCCGGTATTGTCTCCATAAAGATTGAAGGGCGAATTAAAAAATTTCATTACGTTTATA
>DQVD01000385.1 GCA_015661935.1 Desulfocapsa sulfexigens
AATACGAGTGGGTATCTATCCCCAACTTGAATATGGCAACTACTATCAAATCACTGAAGATCATAGAATGGATATTCAGCTTCCACAAACAGATATGGCTTTTCTGGAAGAAGATAAAGCTGCTTCCATACCGGAATCTTCCATGCTTTCCAGGTCCAAAATAAAAAAAAATCGAGGCCAATATTACAGCATGGGATCAGACCCTGCTTCAAACAAGGCAAAAAGCATCCAGATCGCCCCACAGGAGTTGATTCAGACAGGCCCCGGTCTTCCGGAATGGCGCTGGAAAAAGATCCAGTTAAACTGGAACGGACCTGTTACTCCTGAACAAAAAATCTCTTTCATTTTCATTTCACCCCGCATCAATACTATCCTCGCTTTTGTTCGGGTTATTCTCCTTACCCTGCTTATTGGAGGTTTTCTACGCCAATGTTTAGTTCTTGGAAAAATTAAAAAGAAACCCATAAAATCTACTTCCCTTGGACTGCTTTTTTGCTTCCTGCTTCCATTCTCTCTGACCTCGCAAAATGCCCAGGCGGAAATCCCATCACAGGAAATTCTTACTGAGCTCCAGAACAGGTTGCTGAAACCTCCCGAATGCGGGCAGCAATGTGCAACCATCAATTCATGCATGATTCGAATAGATAATGATGTCCTGATTGTTGAATTACAAATTGATGCTTTGATCAGGGGGGCGGTGACTTTACCGGGAAAAAATAGACTCTTTGATTCGATTCTACTCGATCAAAAACCCTCAGGGGTCCTGAGACTGGATGGTAGCGGAAACTCTCTTATCCGTGTGGAACCTGGAAGTCATACGGTGCTCCTCAAAAAAGAATTGGCAGGACTCGAGAAAATTTCTTTTACTTTCCCTGTTCTTCCTGAGCGTGGCCAGGTACTTCTGCGCAACTGGACTATCAATGGACTCCACGCAGATGGGCGTTTGGATAAACAGATAAGTCTTCATAGAATTAAGCCTGTCACAAAGAAAGAAAACAATACGGAAGAAGATATCACCTTCCAGATACCAGCTTTTGTGCGAATTGAACGTACTCTGCATATGGGACTGAAATGGACTGTCAGCACCCGGATAATTCGTCAAAGTCCAGAAACAGTCATCGGGCTTGATATCCCGCTGCTTCCGGGCGAGCATGTCACCACTGGTGGGCTGCATATACAAAACAAACAAGTCCGTATCAATATGGGCGCTGAGCAAAGTACCTTCAGTTATTTTTCAGCCATGGATGCTGTTGACAGTTTGCTGCTTACAGCACCAAAGACATCTCTTTGGACCGAAGTCTGGTTTCTTGATGTGAGCCCAATCTGGCATCTCAACAGCAAGGGACTACCTGAAATCAACCAGACCAATCCTGGCGGAAAACGCTATCCGGAATATCATCCCTACCCAGGTGAATCCCTTCAGCTTTTCATCAGTCGTCCGGAGGGAGTTCCCGGCCCCACAATGACCATCAATCGAAGCAAGCTAACGATTACCCCGGGACTTCGTTCAACGGAATCAAGGTTGCAGTTTTCCCTTACGGCAAGCCGGGGGCTTCAACACAGCATCGTTCTTCCAGCAGGTATTGACCTGCAAAAAAGTTTAATAAATGGAAAAGAAATTTCATTGCAGCCTGAAAATAATCGGCTCACCATTCCTGTACATCCCGGAAAACAGGATGTGGAAATTGGCTGGCGAAGTAAGCGCGGAGTCGATACAAAACTCGTCACCGAGTCAGTTGATATCGGTGTTGAAAGTGTTAATACATCTATTGAACTGAGGGTGCCGTCTTCACGCTGGATTCTCTTAACCGGTGGCCCACAAATAGGCCCTGCTGTTCTATTCTGGGGTGAAATGCTGGTGATCATCCTCTTTGCCCTGCTGCTCGGACGTATCAAGCTCACCCCTCTTTCTACCCTGCAGTGGTTACTTCTCAGTTTAGGATTGAGCCAGATCCCGGCAGTATTGGCCGCTGTTGTGGTTGCCTGGCTGCTTCTTTTAGGATTACGTAAAAAACGGGGAAAAGAGATTTCTCAGATAACTACGTTTAATATTGTACAGGTTCTTCTTGTTTTGATCACTCTTGCCGCTCTTGCTTCGCTGTTTTTTGCAATACAACAAGGCCTGCTGGGTCACCCTGATATGCAAATAGGCGGGAATGGTTCAAATGGTCACACACTACGCTGGTATCAGGATCGCAGCGGCTCCATTCTCCCCACGGCCTGGGTTGTCACAGTGCCCCTTCTTGCATATCGTATCAGTATGCTCCTCTGGGCATTATGGCTGGCTGTAGCACTTCTTCGCTGGCTGCGATGGGGCTGGGAATGTTTCAGTGATGGTTCACTCTGGAAGAAAGCGCCACCTAAGAAAAAAACTATTACCAAAAAACGAAGAAAAGCAGCTCCAGCTGCAAAACCTGTTGCCAGAAGACAAGTTGCAACAACGACAAGAGTTCCACAAAAGACCCCAAAAACTAATGCTGCAGACTTTACAAAGGAATAAAAACTGACTACTTTTGTCTCATATACACAAAACTATTCCATTGTTATGCAAAAAGTTGAATATCCCTTCAAAAGAGATGTTTGCTCATCTTCTTCAAAAAGGATTTATCGAAAAAAAAGGAGAGGTTTGGTCTTTATCTAAACATGGTGTAGATGCTGGGGGTAAATTTGTAACAAACAAAAGATTTGGGAAATACATTACATGGCCAGAAGATTTCCAATTGGACATTACTGAAGAAAAATTAATAACAGCAACTGTTATTGGCAAGCAATTCAGTTTGTCAGCTAACAAAATCAATTACATACTATCTGAGTTAGGCTGGGCACAAAAAGCTATTAAAAGTTGGCGTGTTACGCTTCAGGGCGAAAAAAATGGAGGTTTGCAAGCAGAGGATAAAAAATCTGGCATTCGATTCATTCGTTGGCCAGAATCGATTATTAATTCCAAGATTCTTACAAGTACAATCCAAGATATTCAAGGAACAAAAACTGTAGAACCAGAAAAAAAGAAAAAGACAGACTCCAAAAATGATTTTCGAGAAAAATTTGAAGCTAAACACCGTGCAACAGATGACCATTTTGTTCGCTCAAAGGCCGAAATGCTTATAGACAACTGGTTATACATGGCAGAAATTGTACATGCTTACGAAAGAAAACTGCCAATAGAAGAAGATGTCTATTCTGATTTCTATATCCCTACAGGAAAAGTCTACATTGAATTTTGGGGTTATGAAAACAACTCAAAGTATCTCGCACGAAAAAAAGCCAGACAAAAGATTTATAAAAATTATGGGTTCAATTTAATTGAATTAACCGACGAAGAAGTATTCAATCTTGACGATATCCTGCCGAGATTACTATTGAAATATGACGTTCAAGCGTATTGAATTAAGCAAATAAAAATGCACCCGACTGGCTCACACGCGCGATATTCAGGTGTTATTCTAATATCTTGCTACGCATAAAGTTGGCATATTAATCCAAGGCCAGCCGGTGATTTAGAACGTTATTCAGGAACCACGCTGATAATGGCTGCTTTTTCAGGATTTAAATATCTGGCACCCAGTATTTTAATGTCTTCAAGGGAGTACCTTTTAAATTCCGGGAGAATTGTTGTGGGCCACAACAGCTGCTCAGGGTGCCTTGCTGACAAGGCCAAAACTGATTTCAGCCAGTATCTGTTACTGCGAACCATATCCTTTAAAGAGGTAAGCATTGGCCCCTTAGCTCGCTCAAGCTCCGTTGCAGTTATCTTTCCCTGCCACAAATCACGTGAAATCTTCAATACTTCCTCCTTCAACAGCTCTATCTGCCTGGGATCAACAATTAGGATAGCCTGCATTACCCCATAATCTTTGTAGATCCTGCTTGAGGCATTGTAAACCTGTGGAGAATAAGTAGCGCTGAGTTTTTCACGAATCACACGACGCATCTTATCGGAAAAGATTTCTGCCAGCAGATGCAACCCTCTGGTGCGCTTAATATCCCAGAAATCGTCGGTTTTCCATGCGAGTACCAGCATTCCTTTATCAATAGATGATGGAACAGTTAAAGCAAGGCTCTCACCTTCCGGAAAAGAGACTACTATTTCCTGCAGCTCCTGTTCAGTTCTTTTCGGTAAAACCGAAAAATACTTTTCTGCCAGTCTAACTACTTCCTCTTCATCAAAATCACCTACAATTGAAACCTCAAGACCACTGTTTTGGACAGCTGGGAAAATCCATTTCCGGATTTGCTCACTTTTAATCTTTGAAAACTCATCCCATGGTGGAAGCCCAAAATTTTGATTTCCACCAGCAAGAAATGCGTCCCCCCGAAGTGTCATTACTCCTCGTACATCAGTTGCCATCCTGTCATATGATTGCTTAAACCTGTCCATACTAACCAAAAAAGCATCTGTATCTAATCCAGGATCTGCAAGCACACTCTGCATGACCTGAAAAAGGAGCTCAATATCTTTATTAAGAGCCTTCCCCTGCCAGCTAAAAGATGCAGGATGAACCCGAAACCCAAGCTCCACACTGGAACCTCCGACAATCTTGTCCAGGGCATTCCTGCTTAGTGTTGCTGTCCCTGATTGTCCAAGTACAGCCTCACTTAGATGTGCAAGCCCCGGGGTCGGTTCACTCGATTTACCAAGTCCAAAATCTGCTGAAATCTGCAGCTCATTTTCCTGAAAAGCAGTCTTTTTAATATTTAAAACAACGTTATTCCCAAAAACATACCGTTTGACATCAGTATCAGGAAATTCTTTTTTACTCTTTATAGATTGAACATTTTCGAGGTGAAGATAAGGAAACTCCGGTAAGCTCTCTCCCTTATAGGCGCTTATTTTTTCTTTTGCCGCACTCTCGTAGTTTGCCGAAATTATCGTTAATGGATCTTTTCCCTCAATTACAGCGTTACCATTTACCTTCACCATACGGCTTGGGCTTGACCAGGTTTTACGGAAAATCATTTCAACATCGGCAAGACTCATTTTTTGAAGGATCGGTGCCATAAGTTCCCGTTCCTGATTCGGTGACTGCATTACCCGATTGTTGTTAAGATTCCCGATAATTGTTGATGTCAACTTCCTGGAATTGCGACTATTGGCTGTAAGCACCTCAGAATCAAGCTCAGCAAGCAGTTCTTTTTGCACACGCCGAAGTTCATCTTCCGTGAATCCATAAACCAGTGCCTGGCGTAGAGTGTTTTCTAAAACAAAAAGAGCATCTTTCCATTTTTCAGGATCACTTTTTGCAGAAATTGAAGCATAGGCAAACCTTCCCAGAAACCTACCCGCATATATATTGGCAGAAGTAAAAGGTGTGTCACTTTTTCTTGCCAGTTCATCAAGTCGATACTGAAGAATTTTGCTTCCGACATAGCGGGTTAATTCTCTTGCCTGGAATGCAAAAGAATCATTTACAGGTTCCACATTCCACATTGACTCAATGGAAGTCTCAGTAATTCCCATTTCTGATTCATAATGATAAAAGAATTCAAGGTTATCATGAACCATTTGGCCAATCTCAGGGCACTCGGGTTTATCGCCCGCTCCTGCAAGGCTTGCAAATTGTTTTTCTACAAGGGGTTGAACAACATGCGGGTCAAAATCACCAACCATTACCAGAACCATGTTTTCAGGACGATACCAGGCATCATAAAAACTTTTCATAATGGTATGATTTGCACCATTTATGGTTTCCAGGATACCAATAGGCATCCTAAGAGGCAGCATTGTTCCCTTCATGGTAAACTCGGTTTCTTTCACATGCGCACGATAGCCTGCAGAATCTCGGCTTCGTTTTTCAGCAAGTATAACCCCGCGCTCCCGATCAATTTCTGATTGCAGAAGCAGTGCTCCACGCGCATAATCGGAAAAGACAAGCAGTCCCTTTTCAATATCATCCTGGCTCCCATTTGGCAAAATGATATCGTAAACCGTTTCATCGTATCCAGTGTGAGCATTGGTATCTCCACCAAAACTCATACCAATGGATTGGAAGTATTCAATCAGTTTTCCGGGAGGAAAATTGGTTGATCCATTAAAAAGCATATGTTCAAGAAAATGCGCTATTCCACGCTGTTCATCAGTTTCATTGAGGGATCCAGCCTGAATATTGAGGGACATGGCCACACGATTCCTGGGCTCTGTGTTATTCTTGAGCACATATCTAAATCCGTTATCCAGGCGACCAAAAACAAGGCTTGGATCAGGCTTCAGATCACTCTGTTCATGGGGCCAATCTGTTGAAAAGCAGTCGCCCAAAGATGATGACAGAAAAAAGCCAAATAAAGAGAAATATCCCACAAGGAGGGATGTTATTATTTTTTTATACAGAACCATCATGCCTCCTGTTCCGTTTTATATTATGATTCTACTTCCCCAGGAAAATATGGAAGGACTGATTTTAATATGCTACATTCACCTTCTCTTCTCAAGAGGCCTCTCATCTATTCGCGAGAATGTTTGTACATTCCTCAAACACAGCAAAGCAACAAATGTCCTTGATCTCTGCTGTGGGACAGGTGAGCAATTACGTCTTTTAAGCAATGACAACATGGTGCTCACAGGTGTCGATGTTCCTTACCATAATTATAGATTTTGGATGAATCAAGGTGCAATCGAAACCTTTCTGCACAGGAGAATCCCAGGGAGACTCACACTCATTGCGCCCCATTTCAAAGGGTGTATTCAGATATTTGCAGTCTCAAATAATAAAGAGAATCCCTTAACTGCGAATCTGGAAAGCATCCTGAATGTACCCGATAAAAACGAGAACAAACAATGAAACTATCAGGAAAAACAGCCCTTGTACCCGGGGCGTCACGCCCGATCGGGCGAGCAATTGCCAGAAGACTTGGTGAGGAAGGTGTCCAACTTATTCTCCCAACCTTTGACTGGCCTGAATCTATAGCAAATATGGAGAACGAATTTAAAGAATCCGGTTTTTCCCATATGTCCATACCTACTGATTTAAGATCAGAAAATGAAATTAAAAAGCTTATGCAAAACGTTTCCAGTCGTTTTGGAAGAATTCATATTCTGGTAAACAATATAGAACGTGGTGGAATGCCCATAGTTCACGGAAGCTATGACCTGCCGCACAATGCGGAACAATGGGATCTTGAGATTGCCTCTACCTTAAAATCTAAATGGTTACTATTCCATCATTCTTTGCCACTTATGCAATCCGCTAAAGAAGGTGTAGTGGTCAATATTTCCTCAGTCTCTGCAACACTTGGACGTAGCGGCGCCACAGCCCCCTTTTTTAACGATGCCTACAGCGCGGCAAACCGGGCAATTTCTTCCTTTACGGAAACATGGGCACGAGAAGCAGCACCAACTATTCGGGTCAATGAGCTGATGCTTGGACTTATCCGTAATAGACATGGAGAAGGTACTAGAGGATGGGAAGAACTGAACGACCAGGAAAAAGGTAATATCTCCAGTCAATGTCTGCTGGAACGAACAGGAACTCCTGAAGAAGTTGCAAAGACCACACTTTTCCTCATTCGAGATGCCGATTATATGACAGGCAGTGTAGTCAAAATGGATGGTGGCATAACACTGGGAAGCCAGAAGGTTCCTCCAATGCCAAATGGAATACTGAAGTAAGCAAAATATCGAAAAGCAGAATTCTTTATTTCTGCGGTTCGGTATTCACTTTTTCGTACCTAGATATCCAATGCCCAATCTGGAATATGCTTTAAAATATAATCCTGAAAAAACTCTTTCTGCTGATCTTTCGGTACGTCTCCAACTGCTTTTTCCAATTCCTCAAAATCAAACCAGCACAATTCACGATTATCATGATTATACACTGTCAGGATTCGTTTGTCCTGACAATGGATATTTTCTTCTTCCTGAATTGCTGCTACAAGTTGTTTAGCCTCTTCGAAAGGGAGAAATTTTATTTCTTCACTCATCATCTACTCCTTAAAAACAAGAAAAGGGTGATCAGGACCGAATCCTCATCACCCAAAACTATCAGTCCTTACATAATATCTTTTAAATTTTTCTCAAAGAAAACATTCTGGCAAGGATTTTACACCCCCATAGGAGTACTGAAAATAGACAGGCTCCGCGTGGCGTAACATACATATGTCGTTTCAGGCAGGTTTAACAACCGCTCCGGAACGAATACAACGGGTGCAAACACGAGCTCTAATAGCACTGCCATTTTCTGCAATCATACGAACTCTTTTCAGATTCGGCAGCCAGCGACGTCGAGTTTTGTTGTGGGCATGGGAAACATTATTTCCGGTGGCAGGTTTTTTACCACAAATTTGACAAACTTTAGCCATGACATTCTCCTATATGGTTTGATATCGGGACATGATGGTCTGCGGGCACATTCAGAAGACAGAAGTCAGAATAGTTAGCAGCCTGCGGCTGAAATAACTACAGTTGGTTTCCATCTGGTATCGACTTCCGGGAATGATTCACACAGAAACTTTGCCTTTCCGATACATTAAAATAAAGTAACTTTTGGATATGATAAAAAATATTTCATTCTTTAATCTTAAACAAACGAGAAACTGCTCTTTATACCTGTTTGCCACAATAATGGCAAGTATTTTCCTGAAAACAAGGTGACATATATTTTTCGCAACAGCACCAAACCTGACAAGCCAGAAATCACTATTATTAGTAGTAATTCTGCCTTATAATTTCTTTTATTACAATATTAAACACTTACTCATGAACTTTTCAACCTATAGCAAAGCATTATTCGGCAAACTCTAATCAGTATGGATTCCTTGGAAAATTGAATTGCACACATCCTCTACAACGTGGTATATACTCCTGTGAAACCTTCATCACACCTAACAAATAATACCATTTAAATGTATCGGGAAAACAAAATTTCTGTGTGAATCATTCTCGGAAATGGATGCCAGATAAAAACCAACTGTAGTTATTTCAGCCGCAGGCTGCTAACTATTCCGGCTTCTGTCTTCTGAATGTGGTCGCAGGGCTTCATGTCCTTAGGGATGTCGATAAAGAAAACAATTTAACAAATACTGCTAAAGGCTAAAATGTACAAAAAGAACCCTGTATTCAGCTTTTTCTCTTCTGTAAAACTCGCACTTTTTACTCTTTGTCTCCTTTCATTTACCTCCATCATCGGAACGGTTATCCCGCAGAAAGAGAGTATGGACTGGTATATTCAAAACTACAGTGAATCCACTGCAAGGATTTTCCAGGTTCTCTCCATTCCTGACATGTATAATTCGTGGTGGTTTCTCGGGTTGCTTGGTATTCTCTCCCTAAACCTCATTGTCTGTTCCATCGACCGCTTTCCAGGGGTGTGGAAACAGATAAAGGCAGACAATCTGGCAACGGATCTGAAACGACTTCCCAAAATGCGCTTAAAAGCCAGCTGGGTTTCAAATAAAAGTGAAGAGAGTCTAAGTACATATCTGTCCAACAAGCTGTCATCCAGGGGATGGAAAACCGAGCAACGCTCGCGTGACGGTGTTTTGCTTCTTTTTGCTCAAAAAGGTGCCATGAGTCGTACCGGTGTATATATTGTTCACGCCTCCATCCTGATCATTTTTATAGGTGCCATCATTGGTGAGCTTTTTGGTTTTAAAGCTTCTGTAATGCTGCCGGAAACCCAGGAGACCGGCATTGTTTATGAAACCGGAACACGTACGCCCATTGAACTGGGTTTCACAGTTCGCTGTGATCGATTTGACATTGAATTTTATGATTCCGGAATGCCTAAAGCTTACCGCTCCAAACTTGTAGTTACTGAAAATGGAAAGGTTACTCTGGAAAAATCAATCGTGGTTAATGATCCATTGGAATATAATGGTCTCACTTTTTACCAATCCAGTTATCAGGGGTATCAGGATTTTCTTCTTACCATCACTGACCAGGAGTCGAAAGTGGCCGAAACAGTGAGCCTTCCTTTTCAAAAGCAGAAGCCCCTCACAAAACATAATGCACACATTGGCATTATTAATGCGAAGGCCAT
>DQVD01000267.1 GCA_015661935.1 Desulfocapsa sulfexigens
ATGGAGATTGCAAGAGACGTTGCCAGGAGGTTACTGGAAAGTCGGGAAGAGAAAGGCCATGTACCGGAAGTATCTGCCATGGAAACTTCTTTTGATTGTTCTCTAGTGGTAGACGTATGAATGGGACGGTTAGCAGGAGTCACAGTAGAAAAGTTATTATTTTAGGGGAATACATAAAAATGCAAACGATTTTTCATTGTTTAGGGTTCAATTAAAAAATCAAAGAAGTTACGTCATACGGATTCTTTCACAATCCGGACAAATCCAGGTAGGGCCGTTGGATATTCCCCATATGTTTTCTTTAAAACATTCTTCACAAATCATAAATCCGCAGGGACAGCTAAAGCAATATGGCAGCCCCCTTTTACAACAGTGACATACGTATTTTCCAAGTTTTCTTTGTCGGTATGATAACTTCTTTTTAGATTTCTTCTTTTCATCACTCATTACTGCAATACTCCCTGTATCCACTTCTCATAGTCTTTATCAATTGCCGATACAGGTACGGCAAGAATTTCTGGAACATCATAAGAATGCCATCTGCGAATTTCCCGTTCCAACTCTTCCCATAATGATTGACTACTTTTCATTACCAGCCGGTATTCTTTTACCTGCTCGATTGCACCATCCCACCAGTACAAAGAATCTATCGGAGAATCTATCTGAGCGCAGGCAATAAGATGTTTTTCAAGAAGTATCCGTGCAAGCTTTAAAGCCTCTTCTTTTCCTGCAAATGATGTATAGACAAGTATGGTATCAGACATTGCTTTATATTCATTTCTTTTATATTATTAGCACAATCACTCATTGATTCTGCTGTATAATAACAGATTTTCAAGATTACTTTAGCAGGCACTCTAACTGTTTCACAAGATAAAAGCTCAACATGCTGTAGGAAAACCCAATGCTTTTCACCATAGATGTCGGTAATTCACACACAGTTACCGGACTTTTTGATGGAGATAAATTAATTGGTCAATGGCGACTAAAATCCGATCATGAAAGGCCTAACGACGAGCTTGCCATACGGTATCATTCCCTCTTTTCAATGGCAGAAGTCAACAAGAAGGATATTGATGGAGTAATAATTGCAAGTGTCGTGCCTGCCCTTGAAGCTGCATGGATTTCCTGTATTGACACCTATTTTTCGAATTACCTCAAGAACCCCCCTTTAGTTGTTTCAGCGGAAAGTATTAAAAATCTTATAACAGTAAAAACTGACTATCCTGAAGAGGTTGGTGCAGACAGGCTTGTAAATGGCATTGCTGCCTGGGAGCGATATAAACAAAATCTGATTATAATTGACTTTGGAACAGCCATAACCTTTGACTGCGTTTCTGCAAAATGTGAATATCTTGGTGGAACAATTCTTCCTGGTCTCGCTATTTCATTGGATGCGCTCTCAAAGCGTACGGCAAAACTCCCTCAAATTGATATTTCTCCCCCCCCTCCACAGGTTATTGGACGCAACACTGTTGATGCGATGAAGAGTGGGGTTTTAAATGGTTATGGCTCAATGGTAGATGGACTCACTGAAAAAATACGTGAAGAATTATGCCCAAATGGAGAACCATTAAAGGTTCTCGCAACCGGCGGAATGGCCCATTTGATAGCTCCATTTAGCAAAACGATTGAAGAAGTTGACACGATGCTCACTTTGTATGGACTTCATTTACTCTTCCGCAAACAGTACTATGAATAGAGACCGCATCCCAAAACCCTTACAACCTGGCGACTGTATAGGAGTCATAGCACCCGCAGGACAGATCCAGGATACCACCACCCTTCAACAGGGAATATCCATCCTAAAAGATATGGGATTTGAGGTAAAAGTTCCCCGGAACCTCTGGCCGGGAACAGGATACCTGGCCGATACCGACACTAACCGTGCCATTGAATTTCATAAGATGTGGGCTGATCCTGATATATCCGCCCTTCTAGCCCTTCGTGGTGGTTTTGGTTCCTTACGTCTTCTCCCCTTTTTAAACCCGGATGATATCAAAAAGGAACAAAAACTCCTTATTGGCTTCTCAGATATTACGATTCTCCATTGTGCACTACATCAAACAAATAACCTGATAAGCCTTCATGGCCCTGTGCTCACCAATCTGTCCTCAATCAATAGTGACAGTCGACAACGCTTTTACGCCTCTCTTACCGGGAATTGGGACAAATCTTTAAAATTCAATCAGGTTGAAGTCCTGCGAGATGGGCCTCCTGTCCATGGAAAACTCATTGGCGGTAATTTATGCAGTTTGATGAGTATAGTGTCAACGCCCATTGACCTGGACTGGAAAGGGAATATTCTCTTTCTGGAAGATGTTGGAGAACCTCTTTACAAGTTGGACAGGATGTTTACCCAGCTTTGGCATTGCGGAAAAATTAATCAACCTGCCGGAATCATTTTAGGAGATTTTTCACTAAATGATGGGCAGGATAGTTTGGAGAGAATCCGTTTTCATGAAGAAATTTGGAAACGGGTTCTTGAGCTTACAAAATCCGGCGGCATGCCTATTTGGGGGAATTTTCCAATTGGACATGGAAAAGATAATATGACCTTGCCCCATGGAGCAGATGCGCTAATGGAGAACGCTAAAGTGACGCTCTCTTTTAAATAGGGTTTTAATCACGTGTGTGCCAGTCAGCGTGTAAACGTATTATTAAACTCTCCACCCTATGGCATTATATTGAATGGCTAAGAATCCAGTCGACAGCTCCTGACAAATCGTCAGCTTTAAAATCCGGCTGAATTTCCTGATGCGGACCGATATACAGTTCATCTCCCCTGCCATATCCAGTTCTGACAAGAATAGATGTTGCTCCGCAATTCGCTGCTGTTTTGATATCTGACCATCTGTCGCCAACCATATAGGATCGTTTCGGATCAAGCCCCATCTCCTCTGATGCTTGTAATACAAGACCGGGTTTGGGTTTGCGGCAGTTGCATGCAGTACGAAAACGTTCTTCCTTCGCCTCAGGGTGATGTGGACAGTAATAAATTCCATCCACATGGGCTCCCACTTCAGCAAGCTGCCTATTCATCTTTTCATGTACGGCGACCAGGAGTTCTTCCGGGAAATATCCACGGGCCAGTCCTGACTGATTACTTATAACCACAACTGGGATCCCCGCATCATTAAGCTTTTTTATAGCATCCGCTGCCCCGGGAAGAAGCTGAAACCGACATGTATGATTAATATAGCCCATCTGCTCGTTGATGGTACCGTCGCGATCAAGAAACACTGCTGGTTTGCCGCTATTATAGTCCTTTTTTTTATCACTCATAGTTGCTTAGAAAGTTCCAATGGGATTTGTTGAAATCATTTTGACAAGATCTTCATAAACATCCATAGAGCTAATTGTTTCAAGACAATTCAGATGTCCATGTGGACAGTGCGTTTGCATACATGGGCTGCATTTCATTTCACGTCTTATAATTTTTATTTTTGGGGAATATGGGCCAGTTGCAACATGATCAGTTGAGCCAAAAATTGCAATACCTGGAACGTCAAGACCTGCTGCAACATGCATAAGCCCCGAATCATTGGTAACAAAGGCGTCACAACATTTAATAAGTGCCATGGCCTGCTGTAAATCAGTTTTTCCTGTCATATCCTGAACATGATAAGGAGTTCGGATGGAAAACTCTTTAATCGTCTGAGCAGCTTCTGTGTCAACATCAGTGCCAAATACCATAATGACACACCCACTCTCTCCAAAATTGTGAGTGATAATAGCTGCAAGCTGTGCAAATTTTTCAACCGGCCACTGTTTAGCAGGTCCAAATGCAGCTCCTGGATTAAAACCAATCACAGGAATTGGAGTATCAGAGGTTTTTAAAGCATTTAATTCTGAATAGTCTGGCAGCTCTTTTCCCTGCTGCAGATCGTCACTGGAAAATGGGCTTTGATAGTTGAAACCTTCCACAATCTTATGTGCCCAATGCATAAGTTCATCTGGAAGATGCAAGCGAAGATGATCAGGGCCGGGAGTGAGGCCAAGGCCTCTAAGCATGTCCTGATAATAGTGAACCTGATGCTTTTTTCTGGTCTCATCGCTAATGTTCACACCATGGCTAAGCAGTGGCCCCCTACCATCACGTTTATACCCGGCACGTATTGGAATACCGGCCATTTTCGCAATAACAGCTGCTTCAATAGCGTTTTGCAAAAGAATTGCAGCGTCAAAATTTTCTTTCCTTAAATCTTTGGCAAGATGTAAAGGACCTTTTACTTTCCCCTGATAAAGATGTTTTTTATCATAAATAAAAACCTTATCAACGTCCGGACTAAGACTAAAAATATCAGCAACCCAGGGTACTGCAAGCATGGTTATTTCAGCATCAGGAAAGTTCGCCCTGATAGTATGCACTGCAGGGGTGGTCATAACTGCATCACCAATCCAGTTTGTGGAGCGGATCAGAATTTTTTTGGGATTCAACTCTTTTATAGATCTTGGACACATAGTAAACAAAGCCTCAAAAACGAAGGTAGCTATCAGTATTATAGGCGGCTATTCGGATTATAACTTGATTTTAGTGCCTTACAGAACAATTTCTTGTTTTTTTCAAAGAAATTTTCTGATAAGGCACTTATCCAGTGAACTGCCTATCTTCCTGAACAGGGTTAGATCAACCCGGTGATTGTAAATGTTTGGATAGGGATGAAATTGGGGTGATAGCTGAATATTTACGTATTATGCAGCTACGAGCTCAGCCAATTGCTGCTGGGCAAACTCGATTTCCGGATCAAGAGAAAGGGCCAGAGTGAAAAAGTGTACCGCCTCATCTCTATTACCAAGTCTTCGATGATTGACTCCCAGATTAGCATAATCCATTGCAGATGATGGATTGAGTTCAACTGCGCGTTCAAAGCACTTCACAGCCTTGGCATACTCTTCCTTTTTAAAAAAACAAACTCCTTTCATATTATGAATATCCGGACGTTTTTCATCAACTTCCAAACCTTTTTCCAGGACAAGCAGAGCATCGTCGTACTGCTCAAGATCCTTATAACTGTTTCCCATATAAGAATAAATATATGGCAGGTCCTCCTGCTCGGGAATGAGTTTAAGAGCCTGATCAAAATGAATAAGCGCCTGATCGGCATATCCAAGATTATATAAATTACGTCCACGATAGAAAGCGAGATAATACGCATCGGGTATCAGATTTTCCAGCCTTGCAAGTTTTTCTTCGAGTAGTGCAGGATCTTCTTCTCTCTCTACAAGGAGCTTAGAGGCAAACAGACCTACATCATGCCCCATTGACCGTTCACGGAAATGTGCTCCTGGAACAATTGTGTAAATTGCAGGGATTTGTAATTCAGGGTGTGTAACATCCAGCATAAAAGTATCCATTCCCCTTTCCGCAAGAGCTGCCACGCAATTTTCAACTTCTACTTTAATATTGGGGTCACCAAGATTAACTATATCCTGCATTGTTATATCAAGGCCGCTTTCTGTAACATGATTAACCTCATCCATTGATATAGGTTTTGGAAGTCCGGAGGCTATATAATTGGAGCCGCTATTGAAATCACCGGCAAGTTGTGCAACTTCGGTTACAGCTCGTATTAATGCTTTTTCAGGGTCTGGAGTAGTTCCTGCTGTATATACAATTTCACTTTTCTCTGGAAACGTTGAACGATCAATGGCAAGTGCTGCTATGGTACAAATTCCGGTATCAAGACTAAAATCATTCAAATAGAGATCAATTCCATTTTCTTTGAATATGGTGAGTAATTTTTGAGAAACAGGATCGCTGACACTTTTGTGGTCGATACGTGGTGTTTTAATTTCCTCATGGCTTACAAGTGCGCAGACGTGACGTTCCACAATCTCACAGATTCCCTGTAATGCAGCCTCTTCATAGGAATTACCGGCTGATGGGCCATTAAATTCATTAATGGCAAAAAACCAGGAAAAAGGCATCAGAATATCTTCACCATCGGAAAGCCTGGTGGCCCATGTCCATTGCATCGGAATACCTTGTAAAATATCCTCTATAAATTCCACATCGTGATTTTCATCATGGACTGATTGTAAAAGATATTTTTGATCAAGTACAGGATAGCCCTGCTCGCGCATTTCCTGGTAATCTCCAACCAGAAAATTATCAGGGTTATTTTTAAAGGTAAAAAAGGAAAATCGTTCGCCAAGTTCCATACAAGCTGAGGCCTGTGCTTGTATGGCAGAAGCCCCCTTACCCATCTGTTTCCTGGTTCCTGTCATGGCCTTTGCATCTTCACCACAAACAGAAAAATAAACAGGAATATTAAGACGGCCGTTATCAATACGTTTTACTTCTTTTAAAATATCAAGATCCAGATTTTCGAGTTTTTCTTTAAATCTGGCAACTGTTTCTTCAGGGCTTATGGCCTTGTCCTGATCTGTTGTATATGTCTTCATGCAGTCCTGAAGACGAATTACTCTCTTTTCCATAATTAGAATAAAGCCTGTTATTTAAAATAATATTTATGTGTATAAAATCATTGAAGCCATTCTTTGTGTGCTACTGAGTAACACAAAGAATGGCTTCAATAAAAAACTACTAAGAAGACATACTATACAGAGATCGAAAGTTTTTTGCAAAGATGGGAACCAAGGGGAAAATCAAGTTTTTAAATAGGAAGCCAGGCGCTTTTCCCAGGAACCCAGGCCGAAGTCAAATTCAACCTTTCTAGCTAAATCATCTTCAATGGTCATTTTTAATAACAAACGAAAGTCCGGTATAAGAGCCCCTGCCCTCTCAGACCACTCGATTACCGTTAGCCCGGATAGATAAAAGAATTCCTCAAAACCAAGATCTTCAACCTCAGTTTCATCCGATAGACGATATAAATCCATATGATACAAAGGCATTCTTCCTGGATATTCCTGCAAAATTGAATACGTTGGACTTGTTACATAACAGGAACTCGGAACCTCTAGCCCTTTAGCTATCTCCTGAGTCAACGCAGTTTTACCTGCCCCAAGATCGCCACTTAAACAGATCACGTCTCCAGGCAAAGCAAGACGAGCAAGGAGGTGGCCAAAGGCAGTGGTTTCTTTAAGATCCTTCAGTAATATAGTGCCAGCCCTTTTCAACGGTCTCGATCCTGTGAAAGGAGAAAAATAATAGAGGTTCCCATGCCGGGTCTCGCGTTAATTTCCATTTTTCCATTAAGAAGTTTTACTCGTTCGGCAATCGCCTTTTCCCAATATCAATTTGCAGGAGTATTTACGTCTTTACTCCACCACGTCATAAGATATTGGTAATGATTATAATACAATGGCAACTTTTCTG
>DQVD01000349.1 GCA_015661935.1 Desulfocapsa sulfexigens
AATTTAGAGCAATACAGTATAAAAAGACGAAAGACTGAAGGCTGAAGAAAAGAGGTCTTTCTTTTCAGCCTTCGGTCTTTAGCCTTTTCACCGCAGACCATAGGCGTTTTTGTCTGGAAAGAAAACCAAAAAACGAGTGAAGCATGAATATAAATAGAAGAATTCTTGTTACTGGGGGGTGTGGATTTATCGGGGCAAATTTTGTTCGTCTCCTTTTAAAGGATCATCCTGATTGGCGGGTAATTAATCTTGATAAATTGACATATGCTGGAAATCTTCAGAATCTTGAAGGTATTGAAGAAAATGATCACTATAGATTTGTGAAAGCGGATATCTGTGATGCAAAAGCAATGGAAGAACTGTTTGTTTCAGAGCAGATTGATTCCGTTGTTCACTTTGCTGCAGAATCCCATGTTGATCGCTCCATCACAGGCCCTGCAGCATTTATTCAGACGAATATTATTGGGACTTTTACTCTTCTTGAGGCGGCCAGAAAGATATGGCTTAATGATTTATGGAAAGGGAATGATCCACGTTTTCTCCATGTCAGTACAGATGAAGTGTATGGTTCGCTTGGTGATGCCGGGATGTTTACTGAGACCACGCCTTTTGATCCACGTTCCCCTTATTCTGCATCAAAGGCATCTTCTGATCATCTTGTGAACGCCTATTTTCATACGTATGGCCTACCGGTTGTAATTACCAATTGCTCAAATAATTATGGCCCATATCAGTTTCCTGAAAAATTAATACCCCTTGTTTTTCATAATTCAATGACAGGAAGAACACTCCCGATTTATGGAGATGGTAAATATGTGAGGGATTGGCTGTATGTGAAGGATCATTGTGAAGCCATTGTTGAAGTATTGACGAAAGGGAAAAATGGTCAATCCTATAATATTGGTGGAAATAATGAAAAACAGAATCTGGAGGTTGTGAGGATCATCTGTGATACTTTGGATACCAAACTTGGCTTACCAGAATCCAACGAACCACGGCGCAATCTTATCACCTACGTCAAAGACAGACCAGGGCACGACAGACGCTATGCCATTGATGCTTCTTTCATTAAAGAACAGCTTGGCTGGGAACCAAAGATCACTTTTGAACAAGGGATTGAAAAAACAGTGGATTGGTACCTTGCAAATCAGGAATGGGTGGCATCTGTGATTGATGGTTCTTATCAAAAATATTACGACAAAATGTACAGTTAAATTATGAAGGTTACAGAAACAGCAATTCCAGAAGTACTCCTGGTGGAGCCCACTGTCTTTGGGGATGACCGCGGTTTTTTTTACGAAAGTTATAACGCCAAAAAATGGAAGGAACTAACAGGTCTTGGAACGATATTTGTTCAGGATAACCACTCGCGTTCTGCAAAGAATGTACTCCGCGGTATCCATTACCAGATACAACATTCACAGGGGAAATTAGTACGAGTGGTTGTTGGAGAGGTTTTTGATGTTGCAGTTGATTTGCGGCAGAGTTCCCCCACATTCGGTCAATGGGTTGGGGAACGATTAAGTGCTGAGAATAAAAAAAGTTTGTGGGTGCCAGAAGGATTTGGACACGGCTTTCTTGTCCTTTCTGATGTAGCCGAGTTTTTGTACAGAACCACCGATTTCTATGCACCGGAATATGAGCGCTGTATTGCTTGGAATGATTCTACAATTGCTATTGAATGGCCACTGGATGGGACGCCTCTTCTTTCTGAAAAGGATGCAAAGGGGAGCGCATTCAGTAAGGCTGAATATTACAAATAGGTCGTGTTTGTTCTTTCTCTGAAAAGAAGAAAGGCAGTTCACTGGATAAGTGTTTTATCAGAAAATTTGAATATGCTTTTGTCACCTGCCAGGGAACAGCTATTGAACCGATGGGTTTGCCCCCGGTGATTCAGCATCCCAAGGTAACAGAACCAGTGGAACAAGTTGTGATACAATAGTGAAACACGCAGGATTGAGTGGAAATGAGCGACGACAACAGGAACTTATTGATGCTTTGCAACAGACAAACGGTAATCAGACCAGGGCGGCTGATATTCTTGGTGTTTCACGGGGTACGGTCTGGAATCGGATGAAACGTGATGGTTTGCATTCAAATCGTTCTTAGGATTTTAAAAGGTTCTTCTCGGACTGGTTCCTAACGACGATTTAAGTTACATTCATTTACTTGAGCAAGTGCTTGCGAAAGATGGTTGAAGAAGTCGATCACAGCCTGATCTTTTGGATTCAGCTGGAATTTTTCTTCATAAATCGTAAAGAGTTTTGTTAATACATGAGGGATATCATCTTCCTCAGTATCACCTAGTAATTCCCAAATATCATTAGTGTTTATCATATCTCACCAGTCAAAGCGCAGTGTGTTGTCCAGCGCATCAACCCGAGTTACTTTAACCGATACTCGAGAGCCTGGCTCAGGTTTGTTTCTGGAAGGTGTCGCTAAATCAATATTCAACAAAATATCGGTAAGCAGTAGAAAGGTTCGTTTCGGGCCGCAGTCAAGAACCAGGGCAGTAAACGGTCTATCTTGTCGAACCTCAAGATATTTAAGCAGCCAGTAACGGTGACGCTGTTGCCGGACGTTGTTGGCCCTAGCCAGGGTTCGACCGATAACAGAAGTAAAATCCTTACACATTTCTTCAGTAAACCTGAGTTCTTCACGGCGAACCAAAGAGTGAATCTGATGTTGCATAACAAGGTCAAGAAGTCTGCGGATTGGAGAAGTTATAGTCGTATATTGGGTAACGCCGAGGCCACTATGGGGTTGGGCACTGACAAGAAGCTCTCCACGTGACAGCATCTTTCGCTGTTTGGAGTTGAGAAAAAGGTCATTGTCAAGGCCATGCACCACTCGTTTTTTGGGAGGTTTCTGGGCTCTAAAAAGGCCGGGAGCCATTCTGTCCGCTACATATCTGGCTGCCTCTGTATTGGCAAGGATCATCATTTCCGACACCAGAGTTCGGGAAGGTGTGTCGGTATCGGCAAGACTTACCTGAACTCTTGAACCGCCATCCTGGATATGAATATTCACATCAGGAAAAGGCAAAAGCAGAGCTCCGGCATCAAGGCGTTTATTGCGAAGTTTTCGACGAAGATCGTTAAGTATTGTCAGTTCTTTGTCATGGCTCATTATGGAGTCGGCTTTATCATAGGTAAGCCGTCTGGCCACTTTTATAATGGAAGGAAATATCCGAACTTTTAGAACTTCTGCCTCAGGTGACAGGAGAATCATAAAACTTATGGTTGCCCGTATCTCTCCCTGAATCAGGCTGCATATTCCCTGGGAGAGATGTCTTGGCAGCATGGGAATCTGTCCTTCCGGAAAATAGATGGAGGTTCCCCTTCGCATTGCTTCTAAAAACAGTGGGTCTTCAGGACGTACATAGTGAGCAACATCTGAGATGTGAACGCCTACCAGAAAGTTTCCATCCTGTTCCTCAACCGTTAGTGCATCGTCAAAATCCAGGGTGGTCGGGCCATCGATGGTCATGGGATGCAGATGGGTTAAATCTTTTCTGGCAGGATCCTGAAAAAGTTTGTCAGATCCTTGTTGAAGAAGCATTTCAGCCTGTTGAATACCCAGAAGTGGGAAGACAACCGGCAGGTCGTTTCGAAGAAGTGGAATGTTTTCATTCTTATCCCAAAGCCCGGCTTTAACAAGAATATGAAAAGGATCGTGGGGTCTGTTAAGTCCGCTAGCTTTCAGGATCTTTTTGGCGAGTTCGGCCTGCTTTGAGTCACTGCCTGAAATATAAAAATCACGGATGATATGAAGACATTCGTCGCAGGTGTCATTTTTGGGGAGGTCTTTTTTAGAACATGTGTTGATTTGTTTTAGGAATC
Organism: Desulfocapsa sulfexigens; assembly: GCA_015661935.1. Taxonomy (GTDB): domain Bacteria; phylum Desulfobacterota; class Desulfobulbia; order Desulfobulbales; family Desulfocapsaceae; genus Desulfocapsa; species Desulfocapsa sulfexigens_A. Next base: position 3,843 of record DQVD01000349.1, read on the forward strand.
CTGCTCCAAGTTCGATGAGCTCCTGAGTTCGTTTTTCTTTCTCACGCTGCTTTTGAAGTTGTTCTATATGTTCGGAGGAATGGGCAATGACTTTGTTTTCTTTGTATTTGAAATAGAGCCGGTCTTCAAAAACAGATCGTAAAAAAGCGGCTACAATATCATCATCTGCATCTTTTCCAAAACTGAGTTCAGCAAGAAATGATGGACTAAAGCTTTGTGTCGACTCGTCGGAAGTGAGTTCCCATATCTCCTGAAGATCTATTTTTCCCATGAACTGCTTACGGGTTTCTGCAGTTTTTATGAGTTCCCGGGTTAGCTCTTCACGCGAGGAATCAACAGAATGAGTTTTATCTGAGCAGTGAACAACACGGGACAGGGGAAGGTTCATTTCCCTGCCGTTCTGATTGATTAGATGCAGGCGTTTGGCTTGGGCGCCAATAACATAGGCGCAGAGAAATCTTCCTCCATCCAGATATTCTATGAGTTTTCCTGAGCTTACCATTTCTTGCTGATCAATTGATCCCTTTGTGCACGACTGATAATAATATCGTCGTTTCTGGTAATTAATTATTCTTAATTGTATACTGAGCAAAATGAATTACTATAGTGCGATTTTTCAATTAGGGCACTTTAAAAGAGAAAACAGCAGTAACAAAAGAGGAATAAAAAATTGATTGAAGAGTTTTTAACAGGAAACATACGCTCCGGGATGGTTGCCATTGTCGGTCCTCCCAATGCAGGGAAGTCGACTTTAATGAATTATCTTCTTGGTCAAAAGATCTCCATTGTCAGTCATAAACCTCAGACCACACGAAATCGTATCCTTGGTGTGGTGAACGGTGATGAGTATCAGATTGTACTGCTCGATACCCCTGGACTTCATACGGCCCGGCAGCCGTTGAAC
>DQVD01000095.1 GCA_015661935.1 Desulfocapsa sulfexigens
AATAGTTTCCGTTGTTTATCGGTTGTGCCACTTCAGGCGGCGGTCAAATTTTATTATTTATTGTTTCTTGTTCATATCACAAACTTTTCAAGCGCTGAGCAGTCGATCAAGGATAATCGAAACTGCAGAACGTACAGAAAGGTGATTATATCCGGTATTTGCTCCAACAGGAGGAAGGCAGTAATCTGTCATTTCCATAACCTGTGGTGCTAATCCGTATGCAGTACCAAAGAGCAGAAGGATTGCTTCTTTTTCTGCAATTTTAGTACGAACTTCACTGTAACTTAAAGTCTTTTCCTGCATCCTGGCACTGGTACTGATAAGCTGAGGTACCTGGCCACGTTTTTTTGTTATTGTCTTGACAACCGTGTCAAGACTGTCCGCAAGTTGTACAAGCTCTAGAGCTTCTTTTCGAGCAGGGTTTCGACTTGCTCCATGCCCTGTTTTCCAATGATCCAGAATCTCTGTTACCAGCGTTTGTTGATCTTCATAGGGCGTCACAATATAATAGTTGTCAACACCGTATGTTTTACCAGCCCTTGCAATATCATGGATATCAAGATTGGTCACAGCAGAACCAATTATCTCTCCAGTTGTATTGACAACAGGGTGGTGAACAAGGACAATGTCTAACCCGCTTATGCTTGTATTCATCGTCCTGTGTGTAACTTTTTTATCTGGTCAAACAACTGATTTTTCTTCAGTAGGTTAACCTCAGCCTTACTAAAAGAACCATATTCCTGGGCCAGTAGATCAGGACGACGTTCAAGAGTCCTTCGGACAGATTCAAGAAAGCGATACTGCTCTATCTTTGCATGGTCTCCAGAAAGAAGTATTTCAGGAATTTCAACACCATCAAAAACTCTTGGCCGGGTATATTGGGGATGTTTAAGTAATCTCCGGCTGAATGTATCTTTTTCAGCAGAATCCGAACATCCCAAAACACCTGGTAATACTCTGGTCACAGAATCAACAATGATCATTGCAGCAAGTTCTCCACCGGTGAGAATGTAGTCACCAATGGATATCTCATCATCAACACTGACATCTATCAACCGTTTATCAACGCCTTCATATCTGCCGCAAATAAGAATGAGATGTTCTTTACCGCTTAATTCCTGTACAACTTTTTGATTGTACTGTCTGCCCTGTGGGCTGAGCAACACAACATGTCCTGAACCATTTTTGACTTTGACAGATTCAATAGCGGTTTTGAGCGGCTCAGGTTTCATAACCATTCCTTCACCACCCCCAAATGGCCGGTCATCGGTCATGGAGTGCTTATCTGTCGCAAAATCACGGATATTGGTGATATTTATCTGAACTTGACCCGCTTCTTTTGCCCGTCGAATAATGGATTCGTTCATAGGCGAATCCAGAATATCCGGGAAAATAGTCAGTATATCAAATATCACCGGGTATTACCTTTCGCACTGTCGCCGGAGTTTATCTCAAGAAGTCCGGGGGGCGGTGCGATGGTCAACCATGTCTTATCCCTTGCTGTAATCATGCCGGGGATAAGAGGTATCAGAACTTCATGTTTCCCTTTCTTAATAACAAGGAGATCCTGCATTCCGTTGTTAAAGAATGATTGAACTGTTCCTACAAGATCTCCGGCTTCAGTTTTAACCTGAATCCCTTCAAGTTCATGAAGATAGAATTCATCATTCTCAAGCTTTGGGAGCGCTTCTTTCTCTACCAGCACACCAAAACCGCACAGTTTTTCCGCGTCATTTCTGTCATTGACACCTTTTAGCTGTACTATTGCTTCTTTGTTTCCTGGTCGTGATCGTACAACATCCAAAGGAGGCGAGAGTTTACCTTGCCTTGAAATGAGAAACAATTTGTTGTGCTGCGTAACGCTTTGCAACTGACCGGAAAAGGCATGCATTTTTAACTCACCTTTAATGCCGTGAGCCTTGCTTACTTTTGCTATTAAAACAAACTTTTCTGTGTCAAAGAGAAACGTGGTTGCCATTTTTCCGGAAACTATTCCAGGATATTAAGGCGGGACCTTTTATCTTCCTTTCCTGCGGCAGCCGAAAGCAGGGAACGCATGGCCCTTGCCGTTCTACCCTGTTTACCGATAACCTTGCCAAGATCATCTTTGGCAACGGTCAGATCCACCAGGATGGTATCATCTTCTTCAGTGACAGTTACCTGCACAGCGTCGGGGGTATCCACCAGTGACCTGGCGATAAAAGTGATCAGATCCCGCATAATGTATTACTCGGCAGCTGGAGCTTTCTTAAGAAGACTCTTTACTGTTGTTGTCGGCAGTGCGCCTCTTCCAATCCAGTCTTCGAGTTTGCTGTGGTCAATTTTTATCGCAATAGGATCCTTGAGAGGATCGTAGGTTCCAATCACATCAAGAAATTTTCCGTCACGTGAACGTTCTGCATCAGCAACAACGATACGGTAAAATGGTTTTTTCTTTCTGCCAAGTCTTGTTAAACGTATTCTAACTGCCATTCCAGATATATCCTCAGGTTTTGTCGGAGCGCATTCCTGCTCCCATAAGTCAGGCTTTATGCCTGGCGTTTCCAGCAGTAATTGCTGAAAATATCTTCTATATAAAAAATATTATCTTCTCATGCCTTTCGGCATTTTTCTTCGCTTCTTACCAGTTACAAGTCCTGGTTTTCCGCGCATTTTTTTCATCATCTTCAGCATGGCCGAGTAACTTTTGATTACCCTGTTTACTTCTGTAACAGTAGTGCCGGAACCGGCAGCAATACGCATTCTGCGGCTTGCATTGATGATCATATAATTCTTACGCTCCTTTTTGGTCATAGAGCGGATAATGGCCTCAGTTTTGGCCAATTCCTTCTCATCCGGTTTAGGAGCGTTTTTTAATTGTTTCAGTTTGTTGACTCCAGGAATCATGGACATGATCTGATCGAGCGAACCCATTTTTTTGATCTGCTGGATTTGATCCAGGAAGTCTTCAAGGGTAAAAGTCGACTGTCGCAGTTTTTTAGCGAGCTTGTCAGCCTTCTTTTTATCAACTACTGCCTCAGCTTTCTCGATAAGTGTGAGTACGTCACCCATACCAAGAATCCTGGAAGCAACACGATCAGGGTGGAAAACTTCCAGGGCGTCGAGCGCTTCACCAATACCAATAAATTTGATTGGTTTGCCTGTAACACTTTTGATGGAAAGGGCAGCACCGCCACGGGCATCACCTTCCATTTTGGTTAGTACAACGCCGGTGATTTCAAGATCCTGATTAAACTTATCTGCAACCGTAACCGCATCCTGCCCGGTCATGGAATCCGCAACAAACAAAATCTCGGAGAGTTGTATGGTGCTTTGGATTTCTTTTAGTTCACCCATGAGCTCTTCATCAACGTGCAGGCGGCCTGCAGTATCAATGATCAGGGTGTCATAACCTTTTTCCTCTGCGGCAATCATCGCCTGCCTGCAGATTTCAACCGGTTTCATTTCCGTGGTTGAAGGGTGAACTGGAATATCCAGGCTTTTTCCTAATACCTGAAGCTGATCAATGGCTGCAGGTCGATAAATATCAGCAGGAACAAGGTAAGGTCTTCTTCCTTTTTCCTTTAACATTCTGGCAAGCTTTCCGGAGGTGGTAGTTTTACCAGATCCTTGTAGACCTGCCATCATGATGGTTACAGGCTGCTTGCCATCAAGACGAATCTGCTCTGTAGTACCACCAAGGAGTTCTACCAATTCATCGTGTACAATTTTAATAACCTGCTGCCCAGGTGAGAGAGTTTTTGTGACTTCCAGGCCAACAGCTTTTTCACTTGCTTTTGCAATAAAACTTTTAACAACCTGAAAGTTAACATCTGCCTCAAGAAGAGCCATACGGACTTCACGCATGGATTCTTTGATATTTTCTTCAGTGAGTTTACCGGTACCCCGGAGTTTTTTGAAGACTCCTTCAAGTCGGTCTGTCAGATTGTCAAACATATTAGTTTCTTTGCCTTATTTTTATCGCAACAAGTCGTAATAGTGTGGATAAATTGTTTTTTACAGCTATATGGAGAGATCCTGTTTTTCTTTTCTCATCGTGTGTTCATACATCAAAATACAGTCGAGAAACGAAGAAAAATACTTAATAAACAATCTTCTGTCAAGCTGCGAACGTTTCTGAGCCAAAAAAAATACTTATTTATGATGTTTGTGTGGAAAAGAATAGCTTTTGAACAGGTTTTTCAGGGTGAGGAGTTGTTGGCTTGGCTTCTAAACAGATCAATCAATTTTTCTATTTTATCAGCTACTTTATTGATTTCCTGAGTTGCCGGGGTTTCAGGTGATAACTCACAAACGGGTATGTATGCTCTTAGAGCATCTTTAATTGCGGGATCCTCCTGGATCTCTCCAAGTTCAGAACTCTTGACCTACAGGAAGTCCATTTGACACCTAATCTTCAAAATTAACCCGAAATTTTCGGAATTTCGTAAACCAGCTGCATATCGGTTCCCGGATAAATTGTTTCCGATTTATTTAATTTTTCCAGAAGTTCCCGGAGCGATTTGTTAACTGCCGGCCTGGAACCGGCATGAACTTTTATCAGTAATTGTTTATTTTCAGGATCGGGAAGAATATCAGCCTCACTAACAAATAAGTCCCGAAGTAATTGTCTGGCAGCAGGAGTATCCACTGTTGGCCCCAGTAACAGACCGGCCATTGCAGTTTCAGCTCTGTAGG
>DQVD01000048.1 GCA_015661935.1 Desulfocapsa sulfexigens
TCCTTTATTAACCAGCAACAAATGGAGCAAAAAAATGGCAAAAGTATTGATCGTTTACGGTTCAACCACAGGAAACACCGAGATAGTAGCTGAGCAGGTCACTAATATTTTGAAAGATAAAGGCAATGAAGTGACAATGAAAAATGTTGTCGACGCAACTGTTGCAGAGCTGGGCAATGAATACGATCTTACAGTACTCGGTGCCTCCACTTGGGGAGATGATGATATTGAGTTCCAGGAAGATTTTGCTCCATTCTATGAAGATCTGGACAAGGCAGAATTAAAAGATAAGAAAGTAGCTCTTTTTGGTTGCGGTGATTCCAGTTATGAATATTTCTGTGGTGCAGTTGACCTGTTGGAAGAAAAGATGGATACTTTAGGAGGGGAAATAGTTGGAGTACCACTTCGTATTGATGGCGACCCTGAGGATTCATCCAGCGATATTGATGATTGGGCAGCAGAAATTGGTGCTGGTATTTAAGGACGGTTAAAATTATTTTTTTTGAAAGGTTGAAAAGGATAGCCTGGTTTTATGCCTGATTGTCCTTTTTTTTTTGATCACAACTTCGGGAATACATTCCAGTTTTGGCCTAATATTTACGGAGTAAATTGTATATTAATGGAATCAGTCACACTGTATTGATTGAACCTTAAATAGTAACATTGAAAATTCGGATTGAACATCCGAGTTTTCAATGTTAGCGTTTTGACATGATATTACGAAACGAATACTTGGAAAAACTGGATGTAGCTATTAACCGGGCACCGGTAGTTTCATTGCTCGGCTCTATCAAAGGATTGGTTATTCTGGATGAAATATAGATCAAACCTGATCTTTTCAGCGTACTCAGAGTTTTGGTGGACAGGCCGGACAATCAGGCAAAGTTTTTAATCCTATGAAGTGCTTCTCCGCATATCATTAAAAATGCTTCTGAAACTCATTCTGGAAGAACAGAATTTATTGAGTTGTCTGGCTTTAATATTGGAGAGATTGGAGAAGATTCTCTGGAAAAACTCTGGTTGCGTGGTAGTTTCCCTCTTTCCTTTCTAGCTAAGTCCAATAGTGACATTCAGGCCTGGCGGCAGAGTTTCATCCGTACTTTTCTCGAACGGGACATACCTCAATTGGGCATTACAATTCCCGCTGCTGCCATGAGACGTTTTTGTACAATGCTTGCCCACTATCACAGTCAGACTCTGAATGCTTCTGAACTTGGCAGATCCTTGGGCTTGTCGGATAAGACTATTAGATACTATCTTGGGTTCATCCGACTAAAGCGTACTTTGTTTCATGAAGAGCCATTATTTTCAGCTTGAAAAAGTCATGATCTCTGTGTTTAAATATCCGTAAGTTACCGCAATTGATGAAGTTGCGAAGCTTTAGAGGTTCTGACTTCTAAGCCGTAGGTCGCTGGTTCGAACCCAGCTTGGCGTACCAGCATTTATAAAACGGGATTGAAAGCTATTTGTTTTTAATCCCGTTTTTTTGTTTCCGGGTTGCCTTAATTATCGGCGTAATCTTGAGCAGTAAGCTTTCAGGACCAAGCGCTATATCTGATACATTCATGGAGAGACTCAGGAGTTTGGTACCCGTATCCGCCACAATGGGTTTAAGTTTCTCTATCTGCAAGGGAAGTTCCCGGTTGTTGAATAGCAGGACAACGGCGGAGGCGACATCTGTTTTACTCTGATCCGTGGATCGGAGGTTGGTGATAACTGGTCTGAGATACAGTGTTTGTCTTCTGGCATCAAAACGAATGGTGGTGTCACATTGAAAGCTCGTGGTGAGTGTACCTATTTTCATGCGGAGATTATGACCTGCAATGGAAGTTACGATGTGTAATTTATGTCCTGTGATTGTGATGTAGCTGGATATTTTGTTCTTTTTAAATTGCAGGTTTTCGATTTTGTCGATTACAATTGTTCCGACAATTGTCTCGGATTGAATCGGAAATTGTAGAGGGAGACTTCTAGCAATTGCTTCCCTGACGATACTACCCGGCAGGTTCATGGTGATGGCTTGTTTGTCGGGTGTTGCAAAAGAAAGAGTTCCCGTTAGCAGTATTAAAAAAAGAGCTGTGAAAAAAGGTTTAAGATTCATTTGGTATCCCTGTCAGTGTTTGTGTTCGGGCGGTTTTTTTGATAGCAGAACGTATGTACCCAGAGGAGTAACGCGAGTATTAATCCTATGTATGATGAATAGTCACGTGAAATTTGATGGGTATGATACTTTTCCAGTGTAATGGTTTTTTCGTCGAGAAAACGTCCCCGAACTGAGATGGTTCCTGACTCAATTGTAGGTGGATTTGCAATCCGGATATCAGTGCCAATATAACATTTAAGGGTGTTTGTTGTTGCCTGGTACTGAGTCCTGTCCAGTTCAATTACTTTGCCGGATCGTGTTGTAGTTTCGCTAAGTGTTTTGCAGTAATGAATATTTGCCTCATATGCTGAATTGAGGAGCAGGTAGGGGCTGCAAAAGTAGAAAACGAGGCAGCTTACAGCACATACTGTTTTTGCTCTATCGGGCTTTGACAGTAACCGGGTGTTTTGGATTGCTTTTGACCAGAGGACAGCAAGTGTGATAAGTCCCATAAATGTGAAAATATAGTTTATAAAATGCTCCGGCCAGACAAATCCAAAGTATGTTGTGTGCCAGGAAAATGGAACAAAGAGATTTACCCCATTGCCCCATTTTTTTTGGCTTGCATCAAGCAGTAGATGAACAAGACTGTTTGTCGCAAGGATCAGAAAGATCTGTTTGCTTTTGTCAGCCAGCATAGCCAGGGCCAGAGAAAGGATCAGGCAATAAACAAGACTTGCCTGGGTTACGCTGTAAAGCCTAAGGGGAAGCAAATCGATTCCAGGAAGATGCGTGAAAATACGCTGGACAATCCATGGGATGTCAGGAATAATGCAACCCACCACAATCCATTGCAGCGGCGCTTCTTTAATTCCGAGCTTTGTCAGTGGAGTTTGTATTCCGATATGGGCGAGAGTATTGGGCATGGAGTGAAAATGCCACAGACTTGTCAGATAATCAATTGAATAGTTACGAAAAGTGTGTCTATGTCACGTCTTACTGTTGCTGCAGATTGTCTTCTTGAATGTATTCCCTTTGATCTTGAATGTACTATAAAGGAACGCCTCACAATTGATAATCCAAAATATATATCAGCGAAAAAGTATGGACGCTGGATTGGGAAAAAGCTCAAGCCAACATTGAAATATTATGAACCGGTGCCCGATGGATTGCGTTTTCCAAGAGGATTTGCCAATCAGGCCGTGCTGTTGTGCCGCCAATATCTGCAGGAAACCCCGGAAATTTTAGATAAACGTTTGCTGCTGCCCGAAGAGAATTTTGTTTTCAAAGGAAGTCTGCGTCCTTATCAGGAAGCGGCATTGCTAGCAGCGGAAAAACGCTCTTTTGGGGTGCTGGAAGCCGGCACCGGAAGTGGTAAAACTGTTATGGCCTTAGCGATTATTGCAGCCCGGAAACAGCCCACACTCATCGTTGTCCATACTAAAGAACTACTGTACCAATGGCAGGGGCGCATTAAAGACTTTTTGCACTATTCTGCAGGGCTTGTGGGTGATGGCCATTTTGATGTGCAGCCCATTACCGTGGCTATCGTAAATACAGCCAGAAAGCGAGTGCAGGAGCTCGCTCCAAAATTTGGGAATCTGGTGGTGGACGAATGCCATAGGGTACCGGCGGCTCTATTCACCGATGTTGTGGGTAATCTCCCCGGTCACTATCTTCTTGGTCTTTCGGCCACTGCTTTTCGCAGTGATGAAGGGTTAACAAAGCTGATTAATTTTTATATGGGTGATCAGTTTCACAAGGTGGATCAGGAAGAGTTACACGCAACTGGTGCTATCGTAAAGCCTGAGCTTGTGCGTTGTCAAACCACTTTCCAATACCATTACCGGGGTGATTACCAGCCTTTAATAACTGCACTTATCCAGGACGAAAAACGAAATCAGCAGATCATTGATGATGTTGCTCGCGAGAGTAGAAAGAAAAACAACGGGATTCAGTTACTGGTTTCAGATCGTGTCAACCATTGTCAGGTTTTTGAAAAGGGACTCAAGGCGCAGAATGTTGATGTCGCCCTGCTCACTGGACAAACACCTGCAGATCAGCGGACGGCCATTGTTGAGGCCGTTCAATCCGGGCAGATACAGGTTTTGATTGCCACCTTGCAGCTTATTGGTGAAGGCTTTGATTGTCCGGGACTGAGCAATCTGTTTCTTACGACCCCCATTACCTTTGAAGGCAGGCTTTTACAGGTGTTGGGCCGGATTATGCGTCCAGCAAAAGGCAAGCAGGCAAAGGTGTATGATTATGTCGATGAAGCTGTTTCTGTGTTGAAGCGTTCCGCTGATAGCCGGAAAAAAATCCTTGATTCCTTCTGATTTAATTTTCTTGCCAAGTTGGTGAGGTTTTGTTATTCTATTAAATTTTTTAACTCTAACATACCAACAATACTTTTAAAGCATCCGCATATGGCTGGGTGCTTTTTTCTTTTTTAAGAGGCAAAAGATGGAACAGGATAAAATTCGAAACGTTGCGATTATCGCCCATGTCGATCATGGCAAAACAACACTCGTTGATGAGTTGTTTAAAAATTCCGGTATGTTCAGGGAAAATGAACGAGTCGACGAACGTTTGATGGATTCTGGAGATCTTGAGCGGGAACGTGGAATTACCATCACTGCTAAAAACGGATCTTACAAATATAATGATTGCTGGATTAACATTATTGATACTCCCGGTCATGCAGATTTTGGTGGTCAGGTTGAACGTGTACTCCGAATGGCCGATGGTGCCTTACTTCTTGTTGATGCTCAGGAAGGTCCCATGCCTCAGACCTATTTTGTTCTTAAAAAAGCCTTGGAAAATAACCTGCCGGTAATCGTTGTTGTTAACAAGATAGACAAACCTGCTGCCCGCTGTGACTGGGTTGTGGATCAGGTTTTTGACCTCTTTGTAAAACTGAATGCCCCTGATGATATCCTTGATTTTCCGGTTGTTTATGCATCTGCTAAAGAAGGCTATGCCCTGAAAGAGCATACGGATGAGGTTGTTGATGGTGGAGATATGCATGTTATTTCCAGAATGATTATTGACGAGGTTCCCGCTCCAGCCGGCTCTCCTGATGCTCCTTTGCAAATGCAGGTGGGTACCATCGATTATGACCCATATCTGGGGCGTCTTGGCATTGGAAAGGTTGTGAATGGCAATTTGTCTATCAATCAGCCAGTTGTGGTTGCCCGTCGGGATGGGTCTATTAAACCGGTTCGTATTACAAAAATTTATCGTTTTTCCTGTGATGAAAAAATTTCCACCGATTCAGCCAACACCGGTGAGATTGTGGCAGTGGCTGGAATGGAAGATGTGACTGTTGGTGTCACATTTACCGACCCGGAGGATCCCAGGCCTTTGCCGCTGATTGATATTGATCCTCCAACCATCTCCATGAACTTTATTCCAAATGACTCACCATTTGCTGGAAAAGAAGGAAAATACGTCACTTCCCGTCATATTGAAGAACGTCTGAAGCGAGAAACTCTCTCCGATGTTGCACTGCACTATGAACCACTAACCGATGCCGTGGGCTTTAGAGTTTCCGGACGTGGTGAGTTACATCTCTCCATTCTTATTGAAAGCATGAGAAGGGAAGGGTACGAACTCCAGGTTACCCGCCCCCAGGTGATATTGATCAAAAAAGATGGCAAGACTCTTGAACCTTATGAGGACTTGACTGTTGATGTTGATGAGCAGTATCAGGGGCCTGTTATAGAAAAACTTGGTAAACTTAAGGGCCAGATGGAAGAGATGACCAACCAGAATGGTATGGCTCGTCTCAAGTTCAAAATTCCAACCCGTGGATTACTTGGTTACCGCTCAGAATTTATGACCGATACCAAGGGCATGGGGATGATGAGCTATGTGTTTGCGGAGTATGGGCCATGGGCCGGAGAAATTATTAATCGTGTGAATGGCGTGCTGGTGGTTAAAGAACCCTGTACATCTGTTGCCTATGCTTTGTTTAATCTGCAGGATCGCGGTAAACTATTTGTGGGGGCTGGATCGCCAATGTATCAGGGACAGATTTTAGGTGAACATTGCCGTAGTACTGATCTGGTTGTAAATCCTGCAAAAGGAAA
>DQVD01000157.1 GCA_015661935.1 Desulfocapsa sulfexigens
TGTCTTCTGCAAAAAATCAGGAGGTCTGCAGCAGGAATTGCAACTTTTTTGTGGAGCATATGGGTGTCGCTGAATGCTGTAATTCTTATGCTGCTTTAAGGGACTTGTTAGTTTGATAATAAGGACCGGGGACGAAATAACTTCCCCATTTATATATCCCGGCTTCAGGCCATATTGGCTCAATTTGAATAACGAAAAATCCTCACATAGGCTAGCTATGCTGCGGTTTTTAGTGCCTTACAGAACAATTTCTTGTTTTTTCAAAGAAACTTTTTGATAAGGAACTTATCCAGTGACTGCCTTTCTTCCTGAAAAGGGTTAGTTTTCCGGATTGAGCCAATATAACCTAAATCCGAGTGCCTAAATTTGGGAAGTTATTTCATCCCCGTTCCTAAAATTATAATCGCTTTTATTAATTCCTAAAAACAGGAGAGAAATTGATGTTGAAACGTGTAATGTTAATAGTGACTCTAGTAGTACTTGCAGGTTTTACCTTTGATAGCACTACTGCCCGTGCTGAAGGGCAGAAGATTGGTGTTATGAATATTCAGAAAGTACTTCTTGAATCTTCAGCCGGTCGAAAAGCAAAAGAAGTTTTTGAAAAAAGAATGAATGAATTGCAGGATAAATTCAAAAAGGAACAAGATTCTTTAGTTGCATTACAGAAGGAAATTGAAAAGAAAAGTTCAGCCTGGAGTAAGGATAAAAAAGCTGAAAAGATTCGTGAACTGCAATTAGGACAACGAGAATTACAGGCAAAGAGCGAGGATGCCAAAATGGAACTCAGGCAGCTGCAGGATAAAGAGCTTGAGCCTATTTTGAAAATGCTGCAGACCGTTGTAAACAGCTATGGTGAGAAAAATGGTTATGCTATTATTCTTGATTCCAAAGTTGCTGTTTTGTATGCAGATTCCAGTATTGAAGTGAGTGATGAACTTAAAGCTGAATTGGATAAACGTATGAAGTAAGGCGTTCACCAGCACCTCATCTTCGTCCGTTTGAGTCTGCTTACATATAACCGCATATGGACGCAGCCCTAAAAGAACCAATATGAGGTACTGGTAAACGTCTACAGGGCTGGGTTTACTGTAAATCCTGATGCCTGATGAAAGGTTATGAAGTAAGAGTATGTTTCCTACTCTTTAAGTCAGGCAGTTTTGAAACGATGTAGAGGGATTGATCCTTTACATCGTTTTTTTATTCAACTACATCTATATTTGACTTGATATGCAACCCCTTGAATTTATAAAGCTTACTCCTAGGAGTAACTGTGGCGAGTGTGGCTATGCCGCATGTCTTGCATTTGCTGCCGCTGTAACAAAGGGTGGTGAAAATCCTGAAAAATGCCCTTATATCGATCTTTCTCAACCCGGTGACGAGTTTTCTTCCGGAAGCAGAGGGAAAGATGGTCTGGAAGGTGTCGAAAAACTACTCGATGAAAAAGATGTTGAACTGGTTGCCTATTTAAAAAGGAAAACCAGTCAGATCGATTTTGCAAAAGCAGCTGAGGCCTTGGGGTGTGAGTGGTCCGGGCCTGACAAGGATTGTTTGCTTTTGCAGTTTTTCGGTCGGGATGTGCAACTCTCTCACGATGGTATTTTGATTGATGGTAAGGAAGTTGAAAACCCAAGGGATCAAATTTTACTCTACAATTATGTACATTTCGCTGGTGGGGATAAACCTGAACTGGAGTGGATTGGAATGGAATCTCTTCCCAATTCCATTTCTAAGATTCGGACTCTCCGGGTGTACTGTGAGGAACGAATTGCAGCGCATTTTACCGGTAAACCCGAGCTTCTAAAAGAACTGGCTCCGCAGTTGGGGGCACAAATCCAGGAAAAACCGGAGCAGAGCTGTTCAGCTGCATTTTTTATTCCTGCCTTACCCCGTTTGCCATTGTTTGTCCTTTTCTGGGATGAGGAAATAGAGGATGGTTTTCCAGCTAAGGTTAAGGTGCTTTTTGATAAGAAAGTACTGGATTTTCTTGATATAGAGTCATTGGTTTTTGTCTGTGAACGAATGGCTGAGCGTTGGGTGGAGCTGTCAAAATGAAGGCAGAACTAGAAAAACTTGTACATGAGATTAGTCATAAGAAAATCCTGGTAGTTGGCGATATCATCGTTGATCATTTTGTGTGGGGTACGGTGAATCGTATTTCACCGGAAGCGCCTGTCCCGGTGGTTAATGTCACCAGGGAAGAATTTCTCCTTGGCGGTGGTGCAAACGTTCTGCACAATATTTATTCTCTTGGCGGAGAAGCCGTACTTTGCGGGATAATTGGTGATGATGATATGGGAGAGCGTCTCAAGACTCTTTTGCAGGATCTTGGTGCATCCACCCAGGGACTTGTGAAAGGAAAACGCCCGACCACCGTTAAGACAAGAGTTGTTGCTCAGGGACAGCAGGTTGTTCGTTTTGACCGGGAGCATACCGGTGTTCCTTCTACGGAAACCATTGGTGCTATGACCACTTTTCTCGAGCAGAATATTGCAGACTTTGATGCTATTATTATTTCAGATTATTACAAGGGCGTCATTGGACAAACTCTGATGAAACAACTTCTTGGCCGGGTGGATGAGCTTGCAAAGTCAGAGGGTAGAAAAATTCCTGTGGTTGTTGATCCCAAACCCTGGCAGGCCGAACGTTTTTACGGGGCATCTCTTATCACACCGAATCATATGGAAGCTGAAAAGATGTCCGGTGTGACAATTACAACAACCGGGGATCTGCGAAAAGCTGCCGCACTCCTTCTTGAAAAAACAGGATGTCAGGCAGTGCTTATTACCCGTGGTGAATCCGGGATGGCACTTCTTGAAAAGGGGAAAAATTTACTTGCCATACCAACCACAGCCCAGGCAGTTTTTGATGTCACAGGAGCAGGAGATACAGTGATTGCAGCTCTTGCCTTAGGTCTTGCTGCAGATGCTCCTTTTAGTGACGCAGCAGCCCTTGCAAATATTGCCGCAGGTGTTGTAGTTGGGAAGATAGGAACAGCAACAGTTAGCAGAGAAGAACTTCTTGCAGTGCTGCAGGGAGAAGAAACAGTTGAAACAACCTTTAGCAGTTGTGAGTGAGATAAAATAGAATGACAAGTAAAAGTATGACCGGATTCGGTCGCGGGGAAGCAGAGGCCGGAGGACGGCAATGGGTGGCTGAAATCCGCTGTGTGAATCATCGCTATCTTGATTTAAAGATCAAACTGCCAAGAGGCTATGCAGGTCTTGAAAA
>DQVD01000156.1 GCA_015661935.1 Desulfocapsa sulfexigens
TAAAGGTACTTCTTTTTTAAGAAAAGCTGCTATTTTGTCACATCGGAATTTTTTTCCAGCATTGACATTTCCTGTTTCAGATTCTATCATAATCCCTGTATTTTGATTTTGTGGTAAATACCTTGTTTTCTTCTCTTAAAATAGATAGCAGTTGTTAGATAAGCCCATGCAACAGAACTCCATCACCCGACTTGGAAGTATAGGACTCTCAGCAGTTACTGATCTTGGTCGAATGGGCATATATTTACTGCAGATGATTCAGGGCTGTTTCCGCTACCCATTTCGATTCTCTGAGTTTATGCGCCAGATGCATTTCATTGGTGTGGGCTCGCTTGTTGTTATCTTTTTTACAGCTGCTTCCACCGGTATGGTGCTTGGTTTGCAGGGCTATTATTCGCTGCATAAGTTTGGTGCAGAAGGAATGCTTGGCTCTGCAGTGTCACTCACCCTTATTATGGAATTGGGTCCAGTGCTTACAGCTCTTATGGTTGCAGGACGTGCAGGATCTGCAATGTGTGCCGAACTTGGCATTATGCGAATTTCTGAACAGATTGATGCGCTCGATTGTATGGCTGTTGATCCTTTTCGCTATCTTATTTCCCCTAAACTCCTTGCTGCAATAATTTCTGTCCCACTACTTACTGCTCTGTTTGACGTTGTAGGAATTGCAGGCGGCTATGTTGCCGGTGTCTGTCTGATGGGGGTAAATCCCGGCAGCTATATTGATGGAATGCAAAAAAGTGTAACCAATCATGATATCTGGCTCGGCTCTGTTAAACCATTTGTTTTTGCACTGCTTATCGTCTGGATCTGTACCGGGCGTGGATATTTTGTACACATGATTAAAGGAGCAGGTTTCGGAGCTCGCAGTGTAGCAAAAGTAACTACACAGGCCGTTGTCTTTTCGTCTATTTCTGTTCTCATTTTTGACTACCTGCTAACGGCTATCCTCATATGAATGATACGGGAATAGAGTTTAGAGATGTTGAGAAAGCTTTTTTTCGAGATGACGGCACTAAACAGGTCATACTTGACAAAGTGAATTTTACTATACCTGCCGGCAAGACCACAGTTATCGCTGGAGGCAGTGGGCAGGGGAAAAGTGTAACCTTAAAACTCATACTGGGCCTTATGCGGGTAGATGGTGGACAGATACTCGTAGGTGGTGAAGATACCACAATGGCAAGAGGCCGTAAGCTAAAAGAATTACGAACCAGGTTTGGTGTACTGTTTCAGGGATCAGCTCTCTTTGATTCCATGACTGTTTTTGAAAATGTTGCCTTGCCGCTACGGGAGAGAACAAAAAAGACAGAAAATGAAATTAAAGATCAGGTTCTGTCCAGCCTTGAACAATTAGAGTTAGTTGGACATGAAAATAAATTTCCGGCACAGTTGAGTGGTGGTATGAAAAAAAGAGCGGGACTTGCAAGAGCTTTGCAATTAAAACCTGAGATCATGCTCTTTGATGAGCCAACCACCGGTCTTGACCCGGTGATGACCCGGGAAATTTATCAGCTCTTTGCGCGAACGCAGGAGCAGGTTGGCTATACTTCGATTATCGTGAGCCATGATATTCCCAAAATATTTAATCTGGCTGACCAGGTAATGTATCTGAACAATGGTTCAATGGATGTGTTTCCTTCTCCTGATGCTATACAATGGTCGCAGAAACCCCATATTCGTGAATTTGTAAAGACAACGATGGGTGAAATTTATCAGAGTCATATGGTGGAATAATGAAAAACGGCATGGAATTTTTAGTGGGTTTGTTTATGATTGCAGGTTTTGTCGCTTTTGGATATCTCGCATTACAACTTGGAGAGGTCTCTCTTTTCAGTAGCAGTAAAACCTATACGGTTATAGCTCAGTTTGATAATATCGCCGGAGTAAAGAAAGGCTCATCTGTTCAGATTGCCGGTGTTGTTGTCGGTAAGGTTTCAAGAATCTGGCTTGATGAGGATGGTATTGCCAATGTTGCGCTGCAGGTAAATAAAGAAGTAGAACTCTCTATGGATACCATGGCCTCGGTTAAATCACAGGGATTGATTGGAGATAAGTTTGTTGCACTAAGTCTTGGTGGAGATGATGAGTTACTTAAAGATGGCAGCATTCTCACCGATACCGAATCTTCAGTTGATATCGAATCACTCATAAGTAAGTTTGCCTTTGGCGGTGTAAAATAGAATTCAGGGCGGCCTTTTTTTATGAAAACACGCAACTATCATATCATTTTTATTCTCCTGCTTTTTGTTGGATTTTCATGCTTTGGATGTGCGCGACAGGACAATAGTAACTCTGCCCCTGGTACCGTAACAGAGGTACAGGAGGAGTCGGACGATGTACTTGATATGCTTTTAAGTGATGATTTGTTTGATGATGATTTCACCTCTGATAGAGGATACCATGATCCATGGGAGCCTTTGAATCGAGTTGTTTTTGAGTTTAACGATACGTTGTATTACTGGGTTTTAAATCCCTTAAATAAAGCCTATACGGCTGCGTTGCCATGGGACCTTCGCTATTCCATTGGGAACTTTGTTAACAATATTGCAGCTCCTGTTCGCCTGGTGAATAATCTTTTGCAGTGGAAAATTGCTGATGCAGGGGTAGTGTTATCCCGGTTTCTGATTAATTCCACCCTTGGTGTGTATGGATTTGGGGATCCTGCACTTATGGAATTTGGTCTTGAACCCAAACCCGAAGATTTTGGGCAAACTCTGGGGGTTTGGGGGGTTGGAGAGGGTATTTACCTCTGTCTACCTGTCCTTGGACCATTAACTGTCCGGGGTACGGCAGGATTTGCAGCAGATGCGTTTGCCCATCCAATGGTATATTTTATAGATAGTCTATGGGTGAGTGGTGAGTATTATGCCTTAAGTCGTGTGAATTTACTTTCCCTGAATCCCGATGTATATGAAGAGTTGAAAAAGTATTCTCTGGATCCATATGTTTCAATGCGGCAAGCGTATCTGGATTATAGACGAACACTAACTAATGATAATGTATTACTACAAAGAAGTGATAATCGGTTGTAGGCTACTTTGAAAAATTGCCTTTTCGCTCCAGCTCTTCGTTGCGTGAAAAATGTATTCTCAGAATATCAACTATATGTCTGCGGTAAAATTTTCTTCACGCCTGGATTTGAAACGAAAATGCTCATTTCTCAAGGTATCCTGTAGTTCTGATTGCTAAAGTGAGAAAATTAAAATGAATATGCTTCGTAGTCTTTCCACTTCCCTGTTGTTGATTTTTCTGTGCGGATTTACGGTGTTAGCATCACCTGGACCAACGGAAGTATTAAAGCCCACCCTGCAGGAAATGATAGATGTAATTGGTGATCCTGCCTTGGCAGGAATTGAGCAAAAAGCTTCAAGAAGAAAAAAAATAATGAACATAGCTGCAAAAGGTTTTAATTTTGCTGAAATGTCAAAACTGGTTCTTGGAAGGACATGGAAAAAAATAGACCAGCAGCAGCGTACGGATTTTGAACAGCTTTTCACCAAACTCCTGCAAAATGCTTATGTTGGAAAACTGGAAGGCTATGCCGGTCAAAAAATTGAATATAAGGCTGAACGGATAAAAGGGAAAAAAGCTGCAGTTTCAACTTTGTTAAAAAACCCCGGATCACCACCCCTTCCTGTGAACTACCTGATGATTAATGCGGACGGTGGTTGGCGGGTTTATGATATAAATATTGAAGGAGTGAGTCTTCTTAGAAATTACAGGGAACAGTTCAGGTCTATTCTGAGGAAAGATAAATTTGAAGGGCTTATAAAGGTGATAGAGGAAAAAAATGAATCTTTTGAAAATGAGGATTTCAGGTAGTGGATGAAATTTTGTTGAAGCTGGATATACCCGATGATGCACGGTTTGAACTTGTTTCAGCGTTTACCGAGAAAAGAATGAACGCTGGTGATGTTTTGTTTGATTATCGTGAGACAGCTAAGACGCTTTATTTTGTTAAGGAAGGGAGCCTGGCAGTACACAAATTTACAGGTTTTTTAGAGAAAATGCAGGTGATTGCATTGCTGGATTCCGGTGCAGTGATTGGTGAGGCAGCAGTGTTGGATGGGCATCTACGAAAAACGCGGGTAACTGCCATTAAGGAAAGTATTATTGCCTGTCTTGGAAAAGAAGATTTTGAAAATTTTTGCAGGAAGTTTCCCAGGAGTGGTTTCGTTTTTCTGGAATACCTTTTTTCGACTGCGACCCTACGTTTGGAAAAGACCTCAAACCGGCTGGCCCGCATTCTTTAATTATTTTTGTCGGTTTTTTTCAGTAGCTTGCATATTTTAAATTTTTTTCTAGCCATTATCCCGAAAATTGGGTATTTTCATGAGTTTCATTTTCCTATTTGAAGCTATTATAGTACCGGTCAAATGACTTGATGCTCAATCATCACAAAAAATATCGTGATCAAGCTACGTTAATGTCGATGTCAGGTGTCAATTCATGTGACCCGCACTATAGTTGTAGAGGATAATGAAAATTTTACTTACTGATATAACGACTAAGAATCACGTTTTTAATCTTGAAGAATTGATTCGATTCCAAGATGAAGATGTGGAACTTAAAGCAGATATAAGAGCGAAATTATTATTTAGTCAACAAAAAGACGAAACATATAGTCTTCGTGGTGATCTGGAAGCTCAGGTTATTAGCAACTGTGTACGTTGTGGAGATACGGCTCACTTTGATGTCGGACAGGAATTCCAGTATAAGTTTTTGCTGGAAGAAGAGCCACAAGTGCCTGCGGAGTACGAATGCACCAATGAA
>DQVD01000352.1 GCA_015661935.1 Desulfocapsa sulfexigens
ACAGAGGACAGAAGCCAGAATAGTTAGCAGCCTGCGGCTGAAATAACTACAGTTGGTTTTCACCTGGCATCCACTTCCGGGAATGATTCACGCAGAAATTTTGTTCTTTCGATACATTGAAGATAGCCGCTAAAAAGAAAAAATACAGCTTTCAATTCTCCCGCCATCACACTGCGCTGTATCATACATTGTTTATTCCCAGCATCATTTCCATGAGGAACGGGGACGAAATCAGCTTATAAAAATGGCTTACGGGTTATTGCTTCCAAGGGATATTTCCCGCAAGGTTCGCTCAAGTAAAGCTGCCAACTCACCGCGAGAATCCTGTTGGTCGTCTGAATGCTTCCTGCTCTGTATGGATCGAAAGAAGCCATCACAAAGTGCACGATCCCGACGACTCCAATTTGTAGTGTAGCCAAGTCTTGCAGGAAGTGTTTCATTGTTTTTACCTGATGCCTGGCTCTCGTAATCTCTACGTCCATGGGCCCAGTTGATAATATGACTGTAAAAAAGAAGCTGTCGATCAAGCAGCACAAACAAAAGCTGGATATTCTTTACCGGGCCAACCTGCAACTGCCGTGAATCCAGTCGCACCCCGAGAAGGCGCGTTCCCGCCAATAATTCCCGTCCCTTAAGAGCAGTTCCTGCAGCCCCCAGTATTCCACCAATGGTTGAAAATATTCCAAAGGAAAGCCCTGCTGCAGCCACATCTACTCCTGCGCCCAGCGCTGCACCGCTCAAGGCTCCAGCCATAACAATCTGAGAAGAGTTGAGCCCCAGAAATTCCCATGTTTTTTCAGAAAAAAGATCTTCTTTTAAGATTGATTGAGGCGGCAATTCAAGATTAAAAATATTATGTTTAAAGAGTCCCCGCATTTGCTTTTGACATTTCATTTCCAGTTTTCTCAAAAACTGTTCATACTTTTCATGCAATTTTTTGTTCAGCTCAATCTCATTGCTTCCACTTTTCAAGTCAACAGAGTGACTGTATGCAAGCCCCTCTTCCAGTAAACTAAGGAGCAGCTCCACCACCTGATGATTCCGTTCCCGCCAATCCCTGCGAAAAGCATTAACCACCGTATCAAGTATGGGTTGGAGGTCCTGATCAATTCCCTTTAAACTCTCTAGAAGTTCAATACGTTCCTTATAGGTTGCCTGACAGGAATTAAAAAGCCGGATGGAATTAAAATGCTTTCTAAATTCCGACTGCCACTTCCCGAGCCAGGCCGTCTCCTCATCCTTACAATTGATAATAGCCATACGCGGGCAACCGGTGAGGCGCAATATTTCCATCTCCGCCTTATCCATATTTCGAAGAGGTCGTGAACCATCCACAACAAAGATGATCCCGGCTCCGCGTAAAAGAGGCTGGAACAGTTTACAATCATCATGAAAGTCAGGATTATCCTGGTGGGCTTCGATAAAATCACCGATCAGCGTTTCATCGCGGCCCTTATAAGCCTGCATCCATTGCAAAGTTTTACGAGGATTTTGAAAGCCGGGTGTATCGGTAAACATGATTATTTCTTTACCATCTATGGTCACCGAAAAAGTATGACACTCTCGCGTTTCCCCGGGCATTGGGCTGATACGTACGGAATCATCTTCAGCTAAGGTAGACAAAACCGAAGACTTGCCCTCATTGGGATGACCAACCACTGCAAATTCCGGGATTTTAATCTCTTCCATTATTCAGCCACCAAAGGACTTAATTGTAGACAAGGATCAAGGAGAGTTGCAATTTTTTGTTGCCAGATGTGCAAATCAGTATCTGCTACCCGGGTAAAAAGTGTATCCGGATCTGGCTTGCCAACAAGAGCCACAATGATATGGGTCTCTTCATCACAATGAAGACGTAATTCCCGTAAAAATCGTAACACCTCCTGAATGGGCGGCTGCCAGGCCTCTTGCAGAATGAGCAGCGCTGGACAATTTAAATCAGCGCCTTCTTTGATCTGATTAAAAATCATCCTGTTGTCACTGTATTCCTCATTGATTCGCAGAGTTCTGCCAACTGTATATCCAAAATCCTGCTGACAGAATTGCTCTAAACGAGCTGGATCGACATCATCAAAAAGTTCATCTGGAATAAGAGCCAACAGCTTCCCGTTCACGTTTTTCTGTGCCGGTATCCGTTTTTTACCTTCCTCTGCCTGAAGAACATCTTCTTGATAAGCAGGAGCAGTTAAAGGGGAGGCAGCCGCAATCTTCTTTGGACTGGTCTCAAGCCGGGGTGAAAGAAGACGATGCAGGAGCTGATTATGATCCGGACGATGAAAAGAGATGCGAGCAAGAGATTTTTTACGCCCAAAGGTACCGGCCGCAAAAAGAACCATCCGGGGAAGAAGGCAATAACAGCAGATCGAAAGAGCAAGAAACGGCCACCAGGACACAAGATCACTGCTTGCCAGATGGTAAAAGCCATCTTTTAATATCATCCTGCTTCCTTCAACCTGATTTACATCAGGATATGTTGCAGAACCGAGCATCCAGGACCACGGAACTGCAATCCACTGCACAAGACGCGCCACAAATTCCGAGGAGAGCTGAATGGTGGACTGCCAGCCAAAAGCCAGGTCTGAACTTGCCACTTTAACAAGGAGAACACCTAGTACTCCACAATTAAAGGCAATCCCAAAAAGCTGAAACAGAAGAAACAGAGGCCAGGAAAACAATGCCCCATAGCCTTTCCCGCGGGTTCGTACTGCGGCGAGAGCTGCTGCGAATTGTGAACGCCTGCGGCTTTCCATGCGGCTTAGCCCATACTTTCTTATTTTAAACAAAAAACCATTCAATCCTTTGTTTACAAGAGAAAGCAAAAGAGAGGAACGTAGATCCAAACCTCGAACTCTGCGATAAGCAAAGACAAGTAATAGAAACAGCAGGACACAAACCTGAAGACCAACAAAGACAAGAAAGAAAAGAGATACATTCACCGGCTGCGCACCGGTATAACTTAAAAATGACCAGGCAAGGCCAGCACCCGAGGCCATGGCCAGAAAAGAGAAAAATGACCAGAAAAGACCATACAATTCATACCACATCCTGCCCGGAAGCAACGCATGACCATCATATTTCTGATTTTCAAGGCTTCGCCGTTCCTGCAACCATCGATAAAGCAGCCATTCACGGCCCGGCTCTGTTCCCTCGTCAAGATCCGGCTCAATGGCGTCAAGATAGAGATTGCGATCACGATCACGGAGAGCAGCAGTTCCCTGCTCTTTTTCCAGTTGTTTATCCTGGATGAAAAAGAGTTCCAAATCAAGAAAATCAGGGATGCGCCACAAGGATTTCATAGAATTGTTATAGGGGTGAATCGCAGAACAACCAATTAAAATAGGGCGTCCCAGGGCATGATGCCCTGCGGGCACATTCAGAAGACAGAATAGTTAGCAGCCTGCGGCTGAAATAACTACAGTTGGTTTTCATCTGGCATCCACTTCCGAGAAT
>DQVD01000137.1 GCA_015661935.1 Desulfocapsa sulfexigens
CAAGCACCATTTCATGATGTTCTTCGGGAATATTTTTCATCAGAAATGCTGCAGCATGCTCTATCTCCATGATGAACATTGTTTTATCATCATTTCCTTTATCAAGAATCTTTGCGGTAATCTGCAGAGCTACCTCATAGTGGTCATCATCAAGTTGTTTATTACTTAATTTTAAATTGACGTCGACCTTTGGCTCCTGATTCGGGGCCTGAAAAACGCTTGGTGCATTAGGATTTTCAAAAGAAAAATCCTTGATGTACATTTTCTGCATCCGAAAAACCGGATTTTCATTTTCTTCTGTAGCACTGGTATTAGCCTGTTCCTCTGCCATGTTAATCTACCTCAATAATGTATGCTTGAATGTTTAGTTATACTTCCTCACAATGGTGACACCTACAAATAACCTCTTTATTAAACTGCAAAACGAGCCTTTACGCAAAGTAAATTAAGTCTTTGCCTGTGCTGTTAATTCTTTTTCCAGATAGTATCCGGTGTAAGATCCTTCATGGGTAACCAACTCTTCAGGGGTTCCAGTGGCTACAATCTCCCCGCCATGCTCCCCACCCTCCGGGCCAACATCTATAATCCAATCTGCGGTCTTTACCACGTCAAGGTTATGCTCGATAACGATAACAGTGTTCCCATTCTCAACAAGTCTTCCCAGGACTTTCAACAGATGCTGAATATCAGCCGGGTGAAGGCCGGTTGTCGGTTCATCGAGAATATACAAAGTCTTTCCACTGGCTCTCCCGGAAAGTTCTTTTGCCAATTTAACCCGCTGTGCCTCACCACCTGACAAGGTAACAGAGGATTGTCCCAAAGTAATATATGTCAGGCCCACATCAAAAAGTGTTTGCAGTCTGTTTTTGACAGGGGGAATATTTTTAAAAAAGTCCAAAGCCTCTTCAACAGTCATGGAGAGAATTTCGTGTATATTTTTTCCACGATACCTGATTTCAAGAGTCTCGCGGTTATACCGTTTTCCCCGACAGGCCTCACATTCTACATAAATGTCCGGTAGAAAATGCATGGCTATTTTATTAACACCTTCACCTTCACAAGCCTCACAGCGGCCACCTTTTACATTAAAACTGAACTGTCCAAGTTTATAGCCACGCACCCTGGATTCCGGCAATCTGGCAAAGAGTTCACGAACCGGGGTAAAAACGCCGGTATATGTCGCCGGGTTAGAACGTGGTGTTCTTCCGATAGGACTTTGATCAATATCAATGATCCTATCCACCTTATTCAACCCGGTCAGTTTTGTTTTCCCGATCTGTACCCGATCAAGCCTGCGTCCTAAACCTTCTTTTACCAGGCGGAATAAGCTTTCTATAACCAGTGAGCTTTTTCCGGAACCGGAAACACCGGTAACACATGTCATAACCCCTAAAGGAAAAGCCACATCCACCGTTTTCAAATTATTCGCAACTCCATTTTTTAATCGAAGAAACTGCCCTCTTCCTGCCTTTCTTCTCTTCCTGGGAACAGCAATACTCAAGCGTCCTGAAAGATACTTACCAGTCGAAGATTCTTCACACTCAAGAAGCCCGGCAACATCACCGGAATAGACAAGCTCACCGCCATGAACACCAGCACCAGGGCCCATATCAAGTATGTGGTCTGCTGTCCTAATGGTATCAGTATCATGTTCAACAACGATGACACTGTTTCCCATATCACGCAGTTCTACAAGAGTATTAATAAGTTTCTGATTATCACGTTGATGCAAACCAATACTTGGTTCATCAAGAATATACAAAACTCCAGCGAGTCGCGAACCAATCTGAGAAGCCAATCTGATTCGCTGAGCTTCACCACCTGAAAGTGTACCTGAGCGCCTATCCAGAGATAAATACCCAAGCCCCACATCTTCGAGGAATGACAATCTGTCTACAATTTCCTTTAGAATGGGCTCTCCAATCTGCCTTTCCCTGCTGTTGAAAGGGATAAGCGGTAAGTGCTCAATCATTTTATCAATTGAAAGACAGGTAAGTTTATAAATTGTCCACTT
This sequence comes from Desulfocapsa sulfexigens, assembly GCA_015661935.1. Lineage (GTDB taxonomy): Bacteria > Desulfobacterota > Desulfobulbia > Desulfobulbales > Desulfocapsaceae > Desulfocapsa > Desulfocapsa sulfexigens_A. The sequence continues at coordinate 2,015 of DQVD01000137.1, forward strand.
TCCTGCCTTCACTGCAAGCGCCTCAGGTTTTAGCCTGGCTCCGTGACATTTTGGACAGATTTGCTCATTCATATACCGCCCGAGCTCTTCTCTGATCATTGATGACTGTGTTTCATGAAAACGTCGGTCAAGTTGTGGAATAACGCCTTCAAAGGGTTTCACTGTTGTCATGCTGCGACGACCCTTCTCATAGCGAAAGGAAATCTCTTCCTGGCCTGAGCCATACAGCAAAATGTTTTGTATTTTTGGAGATAACCTTGAAAAAGGTGTTGTCATGGAAAATGAATAATGGATTGCAACGGCTTCCAACATCTGCCCTGAGTAGGTTTTTCCTCCTCGCTTCCCCCAGGGGGCAATGGCTCCTCTTTTAAGGCTTAGTGATGGTTCGGGAACAATAAGTGCCTCATCAAAAAATTGTTTGACACCTAAGCCCCCGCATTCTTCACAGGCGCCCTGCGGGTTATTAAAAGAAAAAAGTTGCGTGGAAAGTCGTGGCATGGAAACACCACACTTATGACAAGCAGCATGTTCACTAAATAGCTGCTCTACTCCAGTATCTGGAAAAAAAACCAGCAGGAAACCTTCGGTCAATTTTACCGCAGTGGCAATGGAATCACTGAGGCGACGAGTTCCG
>DQVD01000233.1 GCA_015661935.1 Desulfocapsa sulfexigens
CAAGTACTCATCTGGATATACTATATAGATGATTCCTCGCCTAACCAGCCGAACCGCCGCGGTACACGATCCGTATGCCAGGTGGTGTGGGAGGGGCGGTCAGTGATGGCCGTCCCTATCCCGATATGCTGGAATATACATTGTCAATGGACAGTTTTTGCATCCTTTTTCAGGAAGGTCAGTATTCGTATGAACCTTTTTGATAATATCAGCAACAGCAGATTTCGTATCCGGGTACAGGTTTTCCATACCGATCTTATCAAGCAGATGAGTCCGTTCCATTACAGCCATAACCTGCCCTTTAATACTGGACATTGCAAAACCGAGTTTTGCAGCGCGAAGCCGATCAACAATCAGGGACAGCGCCTCTTCACCGGATGCGTCCATATCGTTTATACCACTGGCATCCAGGAGGATATAGCGGAGTTGAGGATGTTCTGTTCTGAATTTGGCAACCTGCTCATCAAGATAGCTTGCGTTGGCAAAGAACAGGGCGCCATCAAAACGAACAACTGAAATATGCCGACAGCCTTTTAAGTGATAGTGTTCTGCACTCTTCAGTACCTTGTCTTCCTGTAAGGAAAGTTCGGCCACAACCGGACGCATGGATTTATAAAGGAAAACGCCCATGGAAAGAACAAATCCTACCATGATACCCTTATCCAGATGCGGAGCAAAGTAGAGAGTAACCACAAAACTTAAGACAGAGATGATTCCGTCATATTTCTGTGCATGCCATGCGTGAACAAAGCCTTTAATATTAACAAGTCCGATAACGGCCATCATAATTACCGCAGCAAGAGTTGCCTGTGGGAGATGATAGAGTAAATGGGTGAAAAACAGCAGGGTGATAACAACCACGATTGACGTGATCACCGAAGATACCCCGCTAACAGCCCCAGCTGAGAGGTTAACAGCAGAACGGGAGAATGATCCGGAGACTGCATAACTGGATCCAAAGGATCCGAAGATATTCGCAAGCCCCTGACCAATCAGCTCCTGGTTGGCATCGATTTTCTGGCCGGTTTTTGCCGCCATGGCTTTGGCAATGGCAATGGCTTCCATAAACCCAAGCAGGGAGATGATGATTGCAGTTGGCAGAAGCTTGAAGAAACTTTTCAGGGTAAGCTCCGGTATTGCAATTGTTGGTAGTCCCTCAGGGACTTCACCTACGATAGCACCGCCGCCCATCATCAGTAATTTTGAACTGTTCAGTGGTTTGTTTTTAACTTTTAATCGCCAGGTCTTGCCATCGGTTTCAATACCTGCAGGAATGTTGTCTTTTGGATAGAACGTGTAGTTGTCACCATCTGTTACCGCTTCGAATTTCAAGTGCCGGAGGGCTTTGCGGAGCAGATGTGCCTCCTCTTTTGCATGATCCATATGGTTAGTGAGAATTGCAATTTCACTCTCCAGCCTGATCAATTTAACGGATGGTCCACCGTGTCCTCCTTTTTCAGTACTACGCAGTCTATCAGCAGTATTGCCTATTTCTGCACGTTTGCTGCCATAAGTCTCGATGAGTGTTGTTACCTGGTTGAACTCCTGTATTTGTTCTGAAAAACCGGGTAATTTAACTGCAGATATCTCAACTGTGACGTCATTATTAAATCCTGTAAAGTATGAAATTACAGTGGTGATAAGAACGGCCACAAGAACATTTGGAACTTTTGGAGCAAATTTCTTCAACAGAGCCATGATGGTGACTGCTGAGATCGCATACATCAAGGTTGGTATATGTGTGTAGTCCATCACTGCCCGTGCCACTCGCATCATGGTTTCATAATGGTGGGGGGCTTTATCTACGTATACGCCAAAGAATTTGGAGAATTGGGAAGATGCGATGATAATGGCAGCTGCATTGGTGAAACCATTGATTACCGGATGGGAAAGAAAGTTTACCACCATTCCCAAGCGCAGAACTCCCAATGAGAACTGGAAGATACCAACAACAAGAGCCAGGACGATTGAATAGGCAATAAATTCAGGAGACCCTGCAGTTGCAAGAGGTTCAAGAGAAGCTGCTGACATAAGTGATACAACAGCCACAGGGCCGGTACCAAGCTGGCGGCTGGAACCGAATAATGCTGCTACCATGGGAGGTAGAAATGCAGCATAAAGGCCATAGTATGCAGGAAGACCTGCAAGCTGTGCATAGGCCATTGATTGAGGGATCAAAACCATGGCGACCGTAATACCGGCTACTAGATCCAGTTTGAATGATTCACCTTTGTACCCTTTAAACCAGAGTATAAATGGAAAAACTTTTGCTGGAAACATAATGTGTGGACTCTCAAATAGAGGGCTAATGGTGTGTGGGCCTAAAAAAACGATATGTATAATAGACTGCATGGTGATTCAGTCAGAATTCCTTGGCAGTTGCTAGCAATGAAGTTGGTATTCGTCAAGTGTTTTTTTTACAATTTGATTTGAAAATTATTTGTGTAATATTCCAGTAAATCCCTTAAACTTCAGATAGTTTCGCTTTGTTTTACGGGCTTTTGTGTGTTAGGCTGTG
>DQVD01000085.1 GCA_015661935.1 Desulfocapsa sulfexigens
CAGGCGTCGTCGTTCCTGTATGTCTTGTGAACAACGATTTACTACCTATGAGCGCTTGGAGGTGATGCTGCCCATGCTTGTCAAAAAAGATGGGCGCAGAGAAGTATGGGATAGGAAAAAGATGGTTGTCGGCCTTGAAAAAGCATGTGAAAAACGCCCTGTCAGTTGTGATGATATTGATGCATTTGTAGATGACATTGAAAGTAGACTACAGGACTATCCTTCTAAAGAAGTCCCTGCGAATGTCATCGGAGAGTGGGTTATGGCGGAACTGCCAAAACTTGACGAAGTCGCATATGTTCGATTTGCCTCGGTATACAGGCAATTTAAGGATGTAAATGAATTTATGGATGAGTTAAAAGGGTTGCTTGATTCGAGAGGAGATATTGAGCCTGATGACGAAACCTGAGGAAAATATTTCCGATACTGATATCTACTTTATGCGTCTGGCACTTGTGGAAGCAAAAAAGGGTATTGGTAGAACATCTCCTAATCCATGTGTTGGTGCTGTCGTCGTTCAAAACGACAAAGTTGTCAGTCGGGGATATCATAAAAAAGCTGGAACTCCTCACGCAGAAATTCATGCCTTAAACAAAGCTGGTGACAAAGCAATTGGAGCCACAATATACGTAACTCTTGAGCCTTGTAACCATACGGGGCGTACTCCACCATGCAGTCACGCTGTTGCTGCTTCTGGAATAAAAAGGGTTGTGGTGGGCATGAAGGATCCCAACCCTTTGGTAAATGGATGCGGAAATACATATCTCCGTAAGCAGGGGATTGAAGTTCTCAGTGGTGTACTTGAAAAAGAATGCATCGAAATTAACCGCCCCTTCATAAAACATATCAGTACCGGAAAGCCCTTTGTTGTTATGAAGGCCGGAATGAGTCTTGATGGAAAGCTGAGCTATCAGGACGGTGTGCCTGGACAAATAACTGGTGAGAAAAGTCATCGCAGACTCCATTCGTTACGAAATAGTCTTGATGCAATTTTGATCGGTGGGGGAACTGTAACTGCAGATAACCCATCTCTTACGACCCGAATTGGTAAACGTGGTCGGGATCCTCTTCGTGTTATACTCGACAGCTCTCTAAAACTGTCACTCAATTCAAAGATTCTTCATCTTGAATCTTCTGCTTCAACACTTATTTTCTGCTCCACTGGTGCAGATGCAAAGAAACAGGCAATACTTTCAGAAATGACCGGTATTCAAGTACAAATGGTATCCCATGATAATGGGCTGGATTTGGATGAGATACTAAAACATCTTGGGAAAATGGGTATCTGTTCTCTTCTTGTGGAGGGAGGTGCTGCTATTCATTCAAGTTTTCTCAAAAAAGGTTTGGTTGACCGTGTTATGCTTTTTGTGGCTCCTCTTTTTGCAGGAACAGCCGGAACTGGATTACTTCGAGATTTTCCTGTGACAGGACGTAATCAAGCCCTGGAACTGAAGGATGTGAAGTATAGACGGTGTGGCACTGACATACTTATCCAGGGAGATTTTTTCTGAGATAATCCAACTATCCCCGATTGTAATATTGGTAATCTAAGCGGGAATCTTTCATTCTACTATTTTTTTTATTTCTTTAATATGGCGTTCAACGTCATGAAGACTAGACAAAGTCAGTGTTACCGTCACATCATCTCTTTCAAACGATTGACTATGGTTGATACTGCATGCAGCAGGAAGACCCATTTTGTGAACTTTTTTAAGGAATGCTTCTTCTGCTGAGCTACTTTGAGGGAAAAGATTTTTTTGTAGAATTGTTAACAAATTTGCTATTTTTTGTGGTTGATTCATTTCATGATGTAAAAGAATTTCCTGATAACTGGAACTGGATAAAAGACATTTAATCGTCTTTCCCTCACGGTAAGCCAGATCTTTACTGAGGGTTAATAATCTATTTTGCTTTCCTCCTCCAAGTTCCAAGTCTATAAAAATATCATGGAGCAGCAGCCTATCGTTTGAAGTAAGAGAAAGCAATTCTTGTGCTGTTTTCTCACTTAATTTTCCATCGTGAATACTAACCTGCAATTCAGGTTCCAGTGTTAATAACCCGCTCAGTTTTTTGATGGTGTGGTCTTGTACTTTTCCACCAATAATTGGAAGGAAACTTTCAGCAACCTCATTGAATTCCATATAGTTTAAGCAATATTTGAAAAAATATGCTTTTTCAATGGAAGAAAGCCTGCCAGATAGTAACTGATCTTCTAACACCGAATACAAAACTTTTTTTATAGGTGTGTCCTCGTCTAACACCAGACAAGTTATTTTTGTAGCAGAAGGATTGATCATTTGATTAATCAGTAGTCTGAAGTGCCCACAAAGCAATTGATATTTCTCTGGTGCTAGCCGGAGCAGGATTGGTGGCTGTAGAATCCCGATTCGTCTAATTGACGCTAGTAATGATGTGGGCGGACCTTCAGATAGGAAAGGGTGAAGGGACCATCTGTTTGTATCTTTAATAGTCTTGATGTTGATTACTTGAAATGCTTGTTCAGATGACATGAGAGTAAGAAACGAATTGGAAAGAGGTGCTATAAATAAAAAAAAGCCTGTACTGATTCTCTTTTTATGAGGATCTGTACAGGCTGGAAAAACTATCGGGTAAAAATGTTACCGGTTAGTGGAAATCAAGCTGCATTAATTTTATCACGTAGAATCCCGGATGGTTTAAAGGTAACAACGCGTCTGGCATCCAATGTGAGTTCGTCACCTGTTTGAGGGTTACGGCCTCTTCTTGATTTTTTGTCTTTAACATTAAATTTTCCAAAACCACTTAGAAGAAGATCCGCACCTCCAATAAGAGAAGTTTTTGAAATGCGCAAAAAGGCTTCTACTGAATCAGTAGCTTGTGCCTTGGTCAACGAACCATGTGATTTGTATACTTGTTGTACGAGATCTGCTTTTGTAAGAGTCATAAATGAATCCTCCTCTAAAGAATCGATGTTAGGAACGGAGACGAAATAACGTCCCATTTATGCACCCCAAGTCCATTTACTTCGCTGCACATTCCGGATTCAGGCCATATTGGCTCAATCTGAATAACGAAAAATCCTCACATAGCCAGTTATGCTGCAGTTGTGAAGATACAAAATCAACTGAACCTGTAGCACATTTACGACCGAAAAAATACAAGTTATTTCTACCGAAACCATAACCTAAATCTGAGCGCCTAAGTTGGGGAAGTTATTGCATCCCCGTTCCTTATATCCCGCCCTGGTTACAAAAATATTTACCAGCAGAGTATTTGTTATGTCTAATCTTCTTGTTTGTCAGGCCTTGGGGAAGTCTTTTGGCTCCCAAAATTTGTTTCAAAATATTGATCTTGTAATCAATAAGGGCGATCGCATTGGTCTTATCGGGCCAAATGGTAGTGGGAAGTCTACTCTGCTGAAAATTATTTGTGGTCGTGTTGATCCCGATGACGGGAAGGTGCTTTGTCGAAAAACTCTGCGAACAGCCTATCTTGCTCAAGCTGATCACTTTATAGAAAATGCAACTGTTGCTGAAAACCTTGAAGCAGCACTGGATTCTTTAGACCTTGATGAAATTGAGCGTTATAATCGAGTTCAGGCCTTATTGTCCAGAGCTGAATTTCCTGACACATCCATTGCTGTGGAGTTGCTTTCGGGCGGCTGGCGGAAGCGGCTCGCCATTTGCCGGAGTTTTGTACTGCAACCTGATATCCTGATTATGGATGAGCCTACAAATCACCTTGATATTGAGGGGGTTATCTGGCTTGAGAGGATGCTTTCCGGTGCTCTTCCCAAAAGCCCTGATGCTTTTTTACTGGTTAGTCATGATCGTCGTTTCCTTGAAAATATTGCCAACCAAGTGGTGGAACTTTCCTCTGTTTATCCGGATGGATCTTTGCAGGTACATGGAAATTATTCGGCTTTTCTGAAAACAAGGGTTGAATTTCTTACGCAGCAGCAGAATCTGGAAGAGCGACTTTCAAATAAAATGCGTCGTGAGACAGAATGGCTCAGCCGCGGTCCGAAAGCCCGGGCAACAAAAGCTCGTTATCGTATTGATGAAGCGCACAAATTGCAGAGTCATTTAAGTGAAGTGAAAAGTAGAAATCGATCTGTGAAACAGGTTCGGATTGATTTTGATTCCACCGGCAGAAAAACAAAGAAACTCCTTGAGGCAAAGGGTATCAGTAAAAGTTACGTTGGCCGAACTCTTTTTACCGATCTTGATCTTGTGCTTTCTCCGGGAACTCGTTTGGGGCTGCTGGGGAGAAATGGTTGCGGAAAATCAACCCTTATGCAGATTATCGCTGCAAGCACAAGTGGTGATGGATATCAACCGGACACAGGAACCATACAAACAGCGCATGAAGTGAGGATTGTGAGTTTTGATCAAAAGCGTGAGTCCATCAATCCTGAAATAACTTTGCGTCGAGCTCTGGCACCCGATGGAGATTCCATTGTCTTTCGAGAGTCTTCCCTTCATGTAGTCTCCTGGGCACAGCGCTTTCTTTTCCGACCAGATCAGCTTGAGACTCCGGTTGGGCAGCTTTCCGGCGGTGAACAGGCGCGCATCCTGATAGCTGAATTGATGCGTCAGCCCGCAGATATTCTGTTGCTTGATGAGCCCACAAACGATCTTGATATCCCATCCCTTGATGTGCTGGAAGAAAGCTTGCTGGATTTCCCCGGCGCACTGGTGCTGGTGAGTCATGATCGATTTTTGCTGGATTCTGTTTGTGATCAGGTAATTGGTTTTGATGGAAGTGGTGGGGTAGCTTTTTATGCGGATTATAGGCAGTGGCTGGCTGATTTAAAAAAGTGCAGCAAAGAACAGTCGGGAACTGTTAAATCGTCACAGGACACTTCAACGCCCAAGAAGGAAAAACAGAAAAAAGCGGGGAAGCTCTCCTATATGGATCAGCGTGAATATGATCAGATAGAAGAAAAAATAATGGAGGGGGAAGAGGAGCAGGAACGTTTACAGGCACTGATGGATGCTCCGGAAACTGCAGTTGATTCACAACTGCTGGAATCAGTATGGGCTGATCTGGAACAGACTAAACTGGATGTAGGGAAGCTATACGAACGTTGGGATGAACTTGAAGAGAAAAAGGCGGGCGGTGTATAGGTAAGCGTTTACCAGCACCTCATTTTCGTCCGTTTGCGCCTGCTCACATATAACTGCATATACTAC
>DQVD01000021.1 GCA_015661935.1 Desulfocapsa sulfexigens
ATACGAAAAAAAAATGTCAATTAAGTTTTGTTCAGATTATTTAGTTCCCGTTCCTAAGCAAATAGCAAACAATAAAAAAAGCCGGTGGAATAACACCACCGACTTTTTTTATTTCAAGGAACTACAACTTCGTCAGATCAATCGGCCATTTCCATTGGTCTGCCGCAACAAACAGGAACCGCATCTCCGCCCTTCAACGCCATATACTTATTACAGGTTGTGCAAATAACAGTGCACTCTTCAACCGCCTCATCTTCTGTATATTGAGTTGTTGCTGAAACACCTTCAATATGAAATCTGGCAAGATTCTGTTTAGAAGGAATGTACTCACCGATGGCTGTCAGGCGCTTATTATCTGCGGCACAATCAACAACAACCCTCCACAGGGTTTCCATGGAAGCAGTTTCCTGCTCATTCTCGGGTACAAACTCAACTATGTTTTTATCTATTTGGATTTTCATAACTACTCCTGAGTGGATTGCTTTTCTTTAATTGCTTTTCCCACTTTTCGACCAAGATCTACACAGTGAGCATAGTCAGCATCTTCAGGTACATACTTCACCTTAAGTCCGTCATCAACAATATCAAACTTCATTTCAGTCATTGCAGTATTGAGCAGTTTCACAGACTCGCCAGACCAACCAAAAGAACCAAAGGCCGCACCCACTTTATTGAGAGGACGAAGGCCGCGCATATACATAAGAAATCCTGCCATCCTGGGAAGCAGACCATTATTTAACGTGGGACAACCAAGAACAATACCACTGGCATTCAGTACTTCCCGCATAACATCACTGCGATGATTGTAACGAAGATTGAGAAGCTGATAGGAAATACCTTCATCCTGTAATCCGGCACCAACCCGTTTGGCCATCTCTTCGGTGGAATGCCACATGGTATCGTAAATGACCAAAGCCTTGCCATCACCTTTACCCTGGCTCCAATTATCGTAAGCTTCAATTGCCATGCCAGGATTTGTACGCCATATAACACCATGATCAGGAGCAATCATCTTGATTTGCAAATCCATCTCTTTAACCTTGGCTATCAGTTTCTTAACCAGTGGTGAATAGAGAGTAAGGATATTGGCATAGTATTTTGTGAGTTCTTCCAGAAGAATCGCCTGATCAACTTCATCATCAAATCGCTCGCTGGTTCCAAGATGCTCACCAAATGCATCGGACGAAAAGAGAATCTGATCTTCCACAAGATAGGTGAACATGGAATCAGGCCAATGCAGCATCCGTGTTTCAAGAAAGGATAGCGTCTTTTTGCCAAGGCTTACATCTTCGCCTGGTACTGCAATCTGGTAGGGCCAGTCTTTCTGATGAAAATGCTGAATCAATGCCTTTTCGCCCAGCTTGGAACAGATGATTTTCTCAGGCTTAATCAATTCAATCATGTCCGGCAAACTTCCGGTATGATCCATTTCCACATGGTTCACGACGATATAATCGATTTTTTCAGGATCAACGATCTCTTTAATCCTGGCGAGCATATCACCTTTCAGTCCTTTCTTGACTGTATCAATCAGAGTGATCTTCTCATCCATGATAAGAAATGCATTATAAGTAGTACCCCTGTTTGTAGAATATCCGTGAAAATCACGCACATCCCAATCCACAGCACCGACCCAATAAACATTTTCGGTAAGTTTGACTGGATTCATTATTAGTATCCTCCTTCTTAAAGAAATAATTTAATAATTTAAAATTTCAAAACCGTTTTCAATATATTTCACCATTCCCGGATGCCCGGACATATCATCAAGGACGGGAAAGCCTGTTTTTTCAATTTGTTCAAGAACCTGCATTTTCATGGAGCAAGCCTTACACACCCCTTCTATTAAACCAGCATCTTTGGCTTGATTAAAGAGGCCATGAAGAAAATGTTCCTGTTTGATGATCTCAGGGATTAAGGTGGTTGCCTCACCCTCTATTATAATTTTACATTCATGCCCGGCAGCTTTCAGCTCCAGCCCATTTAAAAGGACATGGATAAAACACATGGGCTGCCCCTGAAAGGCCACAAGCAAAATCTTCTTCATCTTTATACCGTTTTTTAAGAATTTTCAAGGAGGTACCGCCATACCCGAGCTTACAAAATTATTTGGATATGGTTAAAGGTGCCTAAAGACAGAGGCTGCCAAGATGACAGCCCCTGTAGATCTTTTCTTATACTTCGCTGAAATCGTCCTTACCTGCACCACACACAGGGCATTCCCAATCATCAGGAAGATCATCAAAAGAGGTTCCTGCCGCAATTCCAGCAGCATCATCTCCTACTTCGGGGTCATACACATATCCACAAATATCGCATATATACTTTTTCATACCGTTTTCTGTTCCTTTTGTTTCAGTTTTTGCAGAGGAAGATGTAGCCGTATTTTCAGCATGGACAGAGCCAGGCCCTGCCAAAGGTCTAAATGATTTTACAGTCGCACCACACACAGGACATCTCCAATCTTCGGGAAGATCCTTAAATTTGACTCCTTTTTTGATTTTACCCTTTCGATCCCCTCTATCAGGATCATAACTATAGCCACAATTCACTGTTTGACATTGGTACATTTCTTCTGGTGACGCCATGTGCTTAGTCCCCCATAGTTAAAATATAAATATTAAGCCTTCCAAACTCCGTGTAAGTTGCAATGAGCACGTGCCACAACTGAATCTGCAGATACTGAGAAAGTGGCCTCTGGGGCATCACCTGGATTCAGGAATTGCCTGTAACAGGAATCCCCGGCAATAAGCTCTATCCATTCGATGTAATGCTCATCAGCCATAGGATGAGCCACACTTCCAACGCTCACTTTATAACCCCCATCTACCTTTTCTACTACTGGAACGTGCTTTTCCTGGGCAGCATCAACACTGTTTTCCTTGAGCAAATCCATTGGTGCGCCGCAGCAACTCATATCACCAGCACCAGCGTGAACAACTTCTGCCACATTACCACAGATACTACACTTATAAATACCTAATTTTTCAGCCATATTACACCCTCGTTTTAAATAGAATTCTGTTAACTGGAACCAGACCTTTAAGC
>DQVD01000235.1 GCA_015661935.1 Desulfocapsa sulfexigens
ACATACTCTCCCATGACCTTCCCCATCTAACCAGGCTGGCTCCAAACCTTACCCTTCTGCAAAAGCCAATAATCGATACCCTCTATCTTTCTCCACTTGCCTTTCCGGAAAACCCTTATCACCGCCTGGTGAAAGATTATCAAATCGTTCGGGACAGCGTGAACAATCCTGTTCAGGATGCAAAACTTGCCGGAAAGATATTTTGCGAACAGTGGGAAGCATTCAGCCAACAAATAGAGGCCTGTTCTGACGCCCCTCTACTTTATCGCAGTTTTTTTCACCGGGACAAACAGCTTTCCGGCCTGTCAGCCGCAATGATGGAGATGGGCATATCACTTCTTGAAGATGATGATCTTTTGGAGAGTTTTACCTGGTTTATACGTGAAAAAGTTTGTGGAAAAGCCTTGCAGTATCTTCTGGATCAACTGGCGGGTGACAGCATCAGCTTTCCACCACTTGCCTATGTTACAGCATGGCTCACTGTTGCCGGAGGAAACTCCGTACTTCCGCCATGGGTGCGCCATCACTTCCCGGAGGTGCGCCTGATACTACAACAATTACGGGAAGTCCCGTGTAATAACGACGATTGTCACTACTGCAGCAAACATCATAATCCCAGGTACTTTCTCAAAAACTTTTTCGGATTTGAAGATTTCAGATCAACTCCTGCCACCAGGGACGGGAAAAGCCTGCAGCAGGAAATCGTACAGGCCGCAGCCACCAACCACTCCATCTTTGCCACCTTACCCACGGGCGGCGGCAAATCTCTCTGCTATCTTCTCCCGGCTCTTATGCGCTATCAGCGCCATAATGCACTAAGTATTGTAATCTCTCCCCTACAAGCCCTGATGAAGGATCAGGTTGACAATTTTTCCAGCCAGACAGGAACCGGTGTTGCGGCAACCCTTTCGGGAATGATGACTCTTCCGGAACGTCGTGTGGTTCAGGAAGGTGTCCGACTGGGCGACATCGGTATTTTATACGTTTCGCCCGAGCAGCTACGGAACAGTTCTTTTATCAATACCGTCAAACAGCGCGAAATCGGGGCCTGGATCTTTGATGAAGCCCACTGTCTCTCCAAATGGGGCCATGATTTCCGGCCCGATTACCTCTATTCCATCCGCTTTATCCGGGAGATGGCACAACGGGAAAAATCCAGCATCCCAGCCGTACAATGCTTTACCGCCACCGCGAAAAAGGATGTGAAACGTGAGATCATTGACATACTCGGCCGGGAACTTGGAATCAAAATCATCGAATTTGAAGGAGGCCACGAACGTTCAAACCTGATTTATGAAGTGTATCCCACAAGTTCCTATGAAAAAAACGAAACCGTTCTGGAACTGCTCCGCATTCGATATCACGATTCCGGCAGTGTGGTTATTTACTGTGCCAGACGAAAAAGCACTGAAGAACTGGCAGAACTCCTGCAAACCGAAGGCTATAGTACCCAGGCATTTCACGCAGGCCTTGTTCCATCGGAAAAGAAACATATTCAGGAGGATTTTATAAAGGGTGATATCCCGATTATATGTGCAACAAATGCCTTTGGTATGGGAATTGATAAGGATAATGTGCGCCTTGTTATTCACTATGATATCCCGGGTTCTCTTGAAAATTATCTACAGGAAGCAGGGCGCGCCGGACGGGATAGAAATACAGCCGAATGCATTCTTATCTTTACAGATCAGGATATTGAAACCCAGTTCACCCTAAGCTCAATTTCAAGACTGACCAAACGTGAGATTGGGCAACTGTTACGGGGATTACGCTATGCCGCCAAAGGGAAGAATGAGCTGGTTCTCACCACCGGTGAACTTATGCGCCAGGAGGTTGTGGATCTTGATCCGGAAGAGATGTACGATGCTGATACCCGTGTAAGAACCGCGATTTCCTGGCTGGAACGGGCCGGATATCTGGAACGAAATGAGAACAATACCAGGGTGTTTCAGGGCGTTCCCCTTGTCCGCAATCTGGTAGAGGCCAAAGAAAAGATCGATTCCCTTGGACTTTCAAAACGTCAGCAGGAGCGCTGGATGTCTATTCTTACAGCGATCATGGAAAACCGCACTCCAAACCGGGGTTTTAGCGCCGATGAGTTGGCGGGCCACAGTTCTTTTCAGAAAACCGAACATGATAAAGAGAGTGAAACAGAATCACAACGTGTTATCCGAACACTGCAGGATATGGCTGAGCAGGGTCTGCTGAACAAGGAAACCACTCTCACCGCTTATATTCGCCATAAAGTTGCGGGCAGCTCCATAAAACGTCTAAGGCAAACCTGTGCTCTGGAACAGGATTTCTTAAAAGTTCTCGAACAGACAGCACCTGACACGGAAACGGAAAGTCATCTGGAAATTGATCTGAGACAGGTGAATCAAAAGCTACTGGATCTCGGCCATGACTACGCCACACCTCGCAGCCTGAACCTGATTCTCCATGGACTGTCACTGGATGGCAAAGGAATTGCCGGACAAAAGGGCAGTGTTTCCATCCGGGATCGTGGCTATCATCGGTTTTCCATGATGTTGCACAGGGACTGGAAATCTCTGAACACAACGGTGAAAATCCGTCAGCAGGCAGCGTTTAAGTCCCTGGATGTTCTGGTGGCTTCGGTTCCAACCGACACTCAGGCAGGTGCAACCATTCTGGTGGAATTTACTCTCGAAAAGATCATTGATGAACTGAAACATGACATGCTTCTTCCCGATCTGAAAGATCCTTTAGCTGCCGCAGAACGTGCACTGACTTTTATGAACGAGCAGTCCATTATCGACCTGCAGCAGGGGCTTGCAGTGTTTCGTCAGGCCATGACCATAACGCTGAACATGGAGAAAAAAGGTGCTCGATACACAAACAGTGACTTTGCCCCGCTGAAAACCCATTATGGAGAACGCAATTTCCAGATCCATGTGATGAACGAATATGCAAAACGGGCGCTCGACACCATCAATGCGGCAAGGAGGCTGGTGAGCTCTTACTTTCAGGATGAAAAGGAAGATTTTATTAAACGTTTTTTCCCTGGCCGTGAAAAAACGTTGCAGAGAGCAACCAGTGAACAGTCCTACCAGCAAATTGTTGACGATCTCCACAATCCTGCCCAGGAGGCCATTGTTTCTGCAAAAACAAGCTGTAATATTCTGGTACTTGCAGGGCCGGGATCGGGAAAAACAAGAGTGGTTGCCCATCGTATAGCCTTTCTTCTCCGGGTGAAACGGGTTCGCCCCGGTTCCATCCTTGCCCTCTGCTATAATCGTTCTGCCGTCACGGGTCTGCGAAAACAGGTGAAGGATCTGATTGGGTGCGATATACAGCGAGTTACAACACTCACCTTCCATGGCCTGGCCCTTCGTATAACCGGCCGCTCACTTGCGGAGCAGACTCCTGATAAAACAAAATCAGAGATCGATTTTTCGGAACTGATACGGGATGCCATAAAACTGCTGAAAGGAGAGAGCAATGCGTTAGGCTTTGGTGATGGAGAACCCAGGGATGAGCTGATTAACAGGTTCAGCCATATCCTGGTGGATGAATATCAGGACATTGACGCAGAACAATATACACTGATTTCCCTTCTGGCAGGCAGAAATCTCAAAGCAAGTGAGGAAAAGATGACCATCATGGCTGTTGGTGATGATGATCAGAATATCTATCGTTTCCGAGGCACAAATGTTGAGTTTATCCGTAAATTCCATCATGACTACAAGGCGGACATCCACTATCTGACGGAAAACTACCGTTCAAGCGCAAATATTATTGCTGTTGCCAACCAGCTTATTCATCACAATCATGACAGGATGAAAACCGATCATCCAATCCGGATAAACAGCGGTAGAAAAACGCTGCCACCAGGCGGCAACCTGCAACAAAGCGACCCTGTCGGTCAGGGCAGAGTAGCAATTCTTGCAATACCCGATACAAACACACAAGCATTAGCAGCATTACAGGAAATCAAAAGACTGCAACAGCCTGATAATAATTTCACTTACCCGAATTGTGCCATTTTAAGCAGGGAGTGGCAGGATCTTGACCAGATCCGCACTCTGTTTGAAGAGGAAAACATTCCTGTTTCCATCAACTGGGGCCGCTATAATTTCCCCGCCTTTACCCGCATTCGGGAAAATGAAAAACTCCTGAACTATTTACGAGAAAATATCACAAAAGAGATGCAGGCAAACACTCTTTTAAACCTGTTGTCAGCAAACCGGACGAAAAACAATATCTGGCAGGATAACCTTCGCAGTATAATTGACGACTGGGCTGAAGAAACAGCCAACACCGCACAACCGGTACCGGACATTCTGGATTATCTGTATGAAACACTCAGCGATCAGCGCCGTTCCGGTAATCTGGGAAACGGAGTTTTCCTCTCCACGATACACTCCGTAAAGGGTATGGAATTTGATCATATTTTTATTCTGGCAGATAACTGGCAGCAAAAACAGGGCGCAGAACTCGAGGAAGAGCGACGTCTCTTTTATGTTGCCATGTCACGGGCAAGAGAATCACTCCATCTTTTTTCACAGCAGCCCACAAACAAAAGCAAAACGAAAAAACATCCCCACACCTCACTTCTGGAAGGAGAAGAAATTTTTCGCAAAATAGTCGATCAAAAAGAATCAAACAAACAGCCACACTTTCGCTATGAAATTCTGGGTATGAAAGAGCTTTACATCGACTATGGCGGTAAAAAAGCATCCTCCCACCCCATACATAAAGAATTAAGCAGACTGCAACCCGGTGACACCCTGCAGCTTAAAGAACGCAACAAGCAATTGGAACTGCTAAGCAGGGGAATACCAGTGGCCCGTCTCTCAAAAAGTACTGCCAAACGCTGGCGATCCCTACTGAAATCCATTAAAACTGCAAAGATTATTGCCATTACCGTGCGACATCGAGATGATAGCAAAGATAATGCCTTTATAGACCGCTATCTAATGGACAGTTGGGAATTACCCATTGTTGAGCTTAAGATTGGCATTGAGTGAAAGATACAACAAAGCA